>DAIRTY010000192.1:0-4008 GCA_036803645.1 Acidobacteriaceae bacterium
TGCTGGTTAAGGCAAACTCGCCGATCGCGGCGACGTCCGACTTGTGTTCTGCTGGTCGCATTATCTGGAGCACAGTTTTATCTGGAGTTCGATTGCACTATCGTCGGGGATCTGCGGAAAAATTGTCGGTGGAACTCATGATAAAATCAGAGGGCCTGCAGGAAGGTCAGGAGATTCGGCTCTGGCTTCCAGGGCTTGGTCCCGTCGGGTTCGATGCCGGCGTGCTTCCAGAAGGTCTGGAGCGCATCTCGCTTCATCTTCAGGTTGGTCGAGAGGTAGTGACTCGTGGTCGCGATGCTGGAATGTCCCAGATAATCGCGGATTACCGTCACGTCGGTTCCTGACTGCAGTAGCGCGACAGCACAGCTATGTCGTAGAACGTGCGGGGTGATGCGTTCGCGCGCCAGCCTCGGCCTGTCGGCCGCAACTGCTGCCGCATGCTTGGCGAGGAGATAGGCGACGCCATCGCGGGAAATCGGTTGCCCATGCCGATTTACGAAGACATGGCGCCGGTCAGCATTGCTGGCGGTGCCTCGCAACCGGTTCAGGGCAGCAGCCGTCTCGGTCCATAGAGGAACCAGCCGCTCCTTCCTGCCTTTGCCGCGGAGGCGGACCTGTCGCGGCGGCACCAGCTGAAGATCTTCCCAAAGAAGGCCGGTCGCTTCGCTTACCCGGGCACCAGAGTTGTACAGGAACAGCAGCAGCGCATAATCGCGCCGACCATCGGGCGTGCGTCGATCAGGGTTGCCGATGATCGCACGGACATCGACAGCTTCGAGATAGGTCGCGGGTTTTTGGCGCGCCTTCTTGGACGGCAACGCCAGGATCTGTGTATACTGGAGTGCATGGTCCAGATCATTGCGCAGAAGATGCTTGAAGAAGCTGCGTAGGGCTGCCCGACGGCAGTTGCGAGTGGCGGCCGAGTTGGATCGTTCGCTCTCGAGATGATCGAGAAATCTGGTGATCAGGTCGGCATTGAGATCAGCCAGCGTCAGCGACGCGACTGCGCTTCCTTTGCCCTTCGCGGCAAACTCCACCAGAATCTTGAGGGTATCCCGATAGGCGCGCATCGTATGCGCGCTCGCGCCGCGCTGGTGCGGCAGATATCTGGTGAAGAATGACTCCACCAGGGCGAAAAGCGCCTGAGGTGCCGCCTTGCTCATCGTGGCTGGCGCGAACGCCGCAGATGTTGCTCCAAGCGGTAGCTGGCGAGATCGAGGAGTTGCGGTGTGGCCTTGAGATAGACTTCCGTGCCGATGACGTTCTGGTGGCCAAGATATGCCGACAGCCATGGGAGCTTAGCGTGAATATCCACCCCGTCTTCGGCCCAGGCCGTGAGGCGATGGACAGCGAAAGCATGTCTGAACTCGTAGGGCCGCGCTCCAGTCCGTCCCTGCGGTGGCTTCATGCCGAGATCCCGAAGGATCTGGCGGATCGCGTTCGAGGCGGCGTGGATCGGAAGTGACGAGCCGTCACGGCGCACGAACAGGAATCCTGGGTCATCGTGCCGACGATCATCGAGGAGCTGTCGCCGATCGCGAATGTAGCGCCGCAGCTCGGCGGCGAGATCGGCACGAATGGGTACGATACGCGAGCGCCGCTTGCTGGTCTGGATCATCAGGGTGCTGCGATCGAGATCGACGTCGGCCATCCGCAATCGAACCGCTTCACCAAGCCGCAAACCGGTGCAGTAGAGCACGAGAGTGAGCGTTCGCAGCATCAGCGCCCATATGAAGCGGCCCTCATGCGCGGATGCGGTAGCGATAATCCGGCGCACCTCATCATGGCTGAAGATATACGGGAAGAAGGTTGACTCCTTGACCGGTGCCAGAGCGTGCTCGGGTACATAGCTCATTGGATCGCGGCGGCGGCGATGCAGGCAGAGTTGCCGGATGACGCCGAACTCGTTGCCGAGCGTGACGGCCTTGCGTCCCTTAATCCGCTCACACCAGCGCGTGATGGCGACATCGAGCGGGACCGAACCGTCTTCGCCCCAATGCTGCGCGACAAAGTGGAGGAAGCGGTTGAGCTCGAACTCGCCGCGCCGGTAGGGCATGCCCATGGCACGCTTGAACTCGATGAATGCCCGGGCATCCTGCCGCAGCCCCGCGGCGGTTACGGTCATGGTCATATCGGCACCGGCAACGAAATCTCGCGGAGCGACTGGGTGGCGATCCTGACATATGCGGAGATCGACTCCGGATCGCGATGCCCAAGCAGCTCGGACAGCACGTCTGGCCGAGTGCCCAGGTCAATCTGGCGGGCGGCGTTGGAATGGCGCAGCACATGGCTGCCAAGATAGCTCGCCTCGATCCCGGCCGCTTTGGCATGCTTGATGATGATGTGGCGTATCGCGGACGATGCGTCGAATGGCGTGAAGGGCACCTTGAGCTGCACGAAAACATGACGGGTTGGCGTCTCTGCTGGGCGGCCGTTGCGCAGGTAGTCGGCAAGCGCTTTGGCGATAGCCGGCAGGAGCGGCAGCGTGAACGCGACACCCGTCTTGGGACGCAGGATGCTGAGTGTGCCGGCGGTCCAGTCGATATCCCGGAACTGCAGGCGCGTGACCTCGCCCGCGCCAAGCCCATAGGTGCTCATCATCAACAGGACCGCATAATCGCGCAGTCCTCGCGCCGACGAAGTGTTCACGGCCTGCAGTAGACGCTGCACGTCATCCCACGCGAGCGCGCGCAGTGGGCGCTCATGACGTGGCTGTATGGGCGCGATGACGCCTTCGGAAAGATCGACGGGAATACGCCCGCTTGAATGCAGGAACCGCGAGAAGCAGCGAACGCTGCATGCCATGTCGCTGACGGTTGAACGGGCATAGCGCTGAGCGCAGGCGACGAGGAAAACGTCGATGTCCGGGAGCCGCATGGATCGCCAGTCCCGGCCTGCGTGCGTGAGATGGTCCTGAAGAATGGCGACGTGGCCGAGCTTCTTGTGGACGGTCACGTCCGGGTTACCACGATGGCGGAGCAGGTGATCGGAATACTCTTCGAGCAACGGCGTTGCAGGCCGCTTTGCCGGTCGCAATGCTCTCCACGCCGGTGGGTTCAGCCCCATGAGATGATAGACGCGGGCGAGAGAACGCAAAGCGCTCTGAAAAATGTGCAGGGATCTCGGATCGAGATGCCGCCGGTGGGCGTAGCAAGCGATGAACCGGGAAACCGCTTCGAGCGTCAGTTCGTCTCGTTCCAACAGGTCCTGGTCGTTACACCATGCTCGATACAGCTTGATCCGCTGCATATAGACGACCGCCGAACGATCGTTCACGCATCGATCGGCATGCCAGACCCGGCGTATGTCGTCTTCGGTGGGGGGATTGGGCACTGCAAAATCGTTCGAAATGGAGCGCATGAGCTTGGATCCCGCTGTTCGCGCCAGCGTACCGGGGATCACAATCGGGATCAGGCCCCACATCGTGTTGGCGGGCTGGTGAAGGCCCGCTCCGGCGCTGAGATCCTCCAAAACCCAGTGGCGCCGCGACCTTCTCGAGGATCCGTGATGCAAGGTTGGCGCGAAGGCTCAGCAATATCGGCACGCGATCTTGCGACGACGCTTCCAATATGGCTCGGGACATCTCCCGGGGTGCCATCGCCACGGCAGCCCCAAAAGATGATCGGACCGCGTGGATCCTGCGGCGTAGCCAGCGCACCGCGCTTGGCAGGCTGATATCCAGTCCGCGCAGCGTGTCCGCAGCAGCTTCGATGCTCCGGGCTGCGCGCGCCAGAATCACGTCTGCTTCGATCGCGGCGAGCAGCCCTGGGAACCGGACAGCGAGGAAATCCGGCAATAGGCTGAAGGTCTTGTGGCCCTCAGGGCAATACCATCGAGCGACGCGCACGCCCGGCGTCGTCAGCCGCGCGTAGCTGCCATGACGACATAAGGTGCATCCCCCATCAGGGTGAAGGGGGCAACGCGAAAGGCTCGCAGTCCGCCACTCCTGGTTGGCGATATACGCTTCGACGCTCGATGTGGTGTGCAACGGTATCTGCAACGCCGCTC
>DAIRTY010000193.1:0-2232 GCA_036803645.1 Acidobacteriaceae bacterium
GCCACCGCCTACCAGCTTGCGCGCGCCTTCGCCTTCTTCTTCGAGCTAACCAACCTGGCCGAGACCAACCACCGCAAGCGCCGCCGCCTCTCGCACCAGCTCGACCCCAACGCCGGCCCGCAGCGCGGGTCATTTCGCGGCACTCTGCGTGCGCTCAAGCTCGCCGGCGTCACGGCGGACGAAGCCCGCGCCCTGCTCGAACGCATCACCGTCACGCCCGTCTTCACCGCGCACCCCACCGAAGTCGCGCGCCGATCCGTGATGTCCAAGCGCCGCCGCATCTCCACCCTGCTGGAGCAGCTCGACCGCATCCCCGTGCCCGAAGCCGAGTTGGAATCCCTCGAGCAGGACGTCATCGCCGAGATCACCGCCCTCTGGCAGACCGACGATGTCCGCATGGCCCGCCCCGCCGTCCGCGACGAGGTCCGCATGGCCCTCGACTACTACGAGTCCTCCATCTTCGCCACGCTCCCCGTCCTCTACTCCGAGGTGGCCGCCGCGCTCGCCTCCGAGTACGGCGTCGAGTCCGACCTCGCCGAGCTGCCTCGCCTCGTCGCCTTCGGTTCCTGGATCGGCGGCGACCGTGACGGCAATCCCTTCGTCACCCCCCGCGCCACGCGCACCGCCCTCGCCATGGCTCACGGCCTACTTCTCGCCCACTACCGCCGCCGCCTGCAGAACGTCTCCGACCAGCTCGCCAGCTCCACCCAGCAGGTCCCCATCTCGCCCGAACTCGCCGCGCTGCTCGACGGCTACATGAAGCAGTTGCGCGCCGCCGGCCAAACCGAGCTGGAGGCCCGCTTCCCCTTCGAGTCCGTCCGCCTGCTGGTGGGCTGCATCATGATGCGCCTCGGCGGAGCGCCGCAGATCTCCGTCCCGCCCCCGTCCGGCCCCCCGCTGAAGCCCTACGCCCGCGCATCGGAGTTCGTCGCCGACCTCACCGTCCTGCACTCCAGCCTCATCCAAAACCGTGGCCGCCGCCTTGCGCAGTCGCTTATCGACCCGCTGCTTCTGGAGGCGCGCACCTACGGCCTCCATCTGCAAGCCCTCGACATCCGCCAGCACACGCGCGTCCACGCCGCCGCTATCGCCGAACTGACCCAGACCCCCGGTGCGACGACGCCCAATAAACTCAAACTTCCCCCCGCGCTCACCCCGCAGACCCGCGAGGTCCTCAACACCTTCCGCGCCATCGCCGAGCTGAAGCGCGTCTACGTCCCGGAGGCACTCCCGCGCTACATCATCAGCGGAGCCACCTGCGCCGAAGACGTGCTCCAAGTCCTCTGGCTCGCCCGCCTCGCCGGCATCCGCGTCGAAGGCTGCGTCGGCCCGGCGGGCTGCACCGACAGCTCCGATCCCGGCCTGCAGCCCGTCCCGCTCTTCGAGTCCATCGACGACCTGCGCAACGCGCCCGCCGTCTGCCGCCAGCTCTGGACCTCCGCCGCCTACAAGCCGTTGCTCGAATCCTGGAACCATCGGCAAGAAGTGATGCTCGGCTACTCCGACTCCAACAAGGATGGCGGCATGATTGCCAGCACATGGGAGATATGGAAGGCGCACCGCGCGCTGCACCAGATGGCCCGCGAAGCTGGCGTCACGCTCCGCCTCTTCCATGGCCGCGGAGGCACGGTCGGCCGCGGCGGAGGCCCCACCCATCGCTCCATCTTCGCCCAACCCGTCGACAGCTTCACCGGCGAGCTGCGCATCACCGAGCAGGGCGAAGTCCTCAACTGGAAGTACGCCGACGTCGTCCTCGCCGAGCGCAATCTGGAGCTGATGATCGCCGCCTCGCTCGACGCCCTCGCCCGCCCCGACGCACTCCTGCAGCACCAGGCCTTGTTGTCATCCCGTAGCGCAGCGGAGGGATCTGCTTCTTTATCAGCCGAGCCGCCAACCTACATCCCCCGCCTCACCGGCGAGATCCTCCCCGCGTGGGAGGCCGCGCTCGACCAGCTCTCCGCCATCTCCTACGCCTTCTACCGCAAACACATCGTCGACAACCCCGACACCTTCACCTACTTCGAGCAGGCCACGCCCGTCGCCGAGCTGGAGAACGCCCACATCGGCTCGCGTCCCGCCAAACGCACTGACGCCAGTTCCGCGAAGAAGCGCAGCATGGAAGACCTGCGCGCCATCCCCTGGGTCTTCGGATGGATGCAGTCCCGCCACGTCGTCCCCGCCTACTTCGGCGTCGGCCACGCCCTCCAGCACTTCATCCAGCACAACATCCCC
>DAIRTY010000193.1:2332-3995 GCA_036803645.1 Acidobacteriaceae bacterium
AGCCCGCTCCGCCCGCGAGGCCGTCAACCTCGCCCAGCTCCAGACCATGGCCCGCGACTTCCCACTCTTCCTCGACATCATCCGCAACGTCGAGCTGGCCCTCGCCAAGGCCGACTTCTCCATCGCCCGCCTCTACGCCGGCCTGGTCCAGGACGAGGCCCTGCGCGATCGCGTCTTCTCCACCCTCCAGGCCGAGTTCGAACTCACCCGCCGCATGGTCCTCGCCATCACTCAGCAATCCACGCTGCTTGAGACCAACTCCGTCCTCGGCAACTCCATCCGCCTGCGCAACCCCTACGTCGATCCCATGTCGCTCATCCAGGTCGAGCTGATCCGCCGCAAGCGTGCCGCCATCGCCGCCGGACAACCCGTCCCCGCCGAACTCGACCGCGCCATCACCGCCACCATCAACGGCATCTCCGCCGGCCTCCGCAACACCGGCTGATAACTACATGGTGAGAGTGGATGCGTAGGACTCGCCAGCGCCGATCGCCTATAAGCCACATGTCACATCACTGCTCACTAGCCGACTTACCGGTCCCTATCTGCCCTTCGTGAGTGAGTCAGCGATTTTGCGTCAAGGAAACACCGTTATCCATGAATTCAACTCAGAATAAGTACTATGGCGCCTTGAATTCATCAATCATCCTCCACCAGCATAACCTCTCCCACTCTCCCAAGGTTGTCTTTGCCCATTCTCGGTGTTGCCACCATGCGGTGCCAAACCATCGCACATCTGGAGCCGCCGCCACTGACCATCTGTATTCAGGAAGGGCCTGTTGCGCTACAGATAGGGCGCGACGAGTATGATAATCGGAAGTGACTATGATCGCTGTCTTTGCGTGAGGAGCAACTGTATGAACGCATTTGGTTACCTCTCGCAACTCAAGCAGCGTCGAATCTCCTTTGAAACTGCAGACATGAAGATGGGATACATTTTCTGGGGCTACGGTTTGAATATATTCCCGCGCAAGATCGGACGATGTCCTTCCGTATTCGACCCAGTCCGGAGCGTCTAGTATGAGTTCCTGCGAGTAACCGCTTCGCATAAGATTCAACCCATGAAGAAAACGAGAATCGCCAATATCTCCGCTCAGCACGACGATAATATCTGAGCGCGTAGGATTATCGAGAACCAGGAACGTCCCAGCGCCATGCAGCAGGATGCCACCGGTTGTCACGAGTAAAATACAGACGAAAAACAGTGATATTGTTTTTCTTTTTGTCATGGGATTTAGCTCCTGCCTATAGGAGCAGTATAGCAATATCCTTGGTTTTCAGTTGCAGGCCGGGTGCCCCATTCATCGCGACTTTGCGATGAGTGGTCATCGCCGTCAGCGGCAACCAGCCCATGCGATTATTCTGAATCTGTGACTACAAGACCAACCACACGCCGAAAGTCTCCGCGTCGCAAGGGCTTCCTCCGGTCCTTCATCCGATGGCTTGTCATCGCTATGCTGCTTCTTTGGTCGCTTGCCGCGCTGACCCTTGTGGCTGCTCGATGGATCGACCCACCCACAACCGCAGTACACATCCAGCGCCGCGTGCAGGCCTGGATTCATAACAAGCCGTATCGCGAACGCTACCAATTCATTCCGCTCAGCCAGATCTCGCCCGACTTCCAGCACGCTGTCATCGCCGCGGAGGACGCGCGCTTCTACCA
>DAIRTY010000194.1:0-3958 GCA_036803645.1 Acidobacteriaceae bacterium
GGGCGTGGGCGCTCGGGACGTGGTTTGGCGCGGGGCGAATGAAGCCGGGGCCGGGGACGTATGGCTCGCTGGCTGCGGTGCTGCTGTGGTACTTCGCGGCGCATCTGTTTCATCCGGGATGGCTGGCGCTGGCACTCGCAACCGCACTGGCCGCGCTGATCGTGACGCTGATTGGCATTCCGGCTTCGACGATTGTGGCGCGCGAGTCGGGGCGCGAAGACCCGGGCTTTGTGGTGATCGACGAGGTCGCCGGCCAGTGGATCGCGCTGATCGCAATTCGTCCGGACTGGCAGCACGCCGCGCTCGCTCTCCTGCTCTTCCGCCTCTTCGATATATGGAAGCCGTGGCCGATCCGGCGGCTGGAGGCACTGCCCGAGGGCACCGGGATCATGATGGACGATGTGGCGGCGGGAGCGCTGGCGCTGGCCGTGGGCTTGCTGATCTCCCGCTGGGTATAGTTTGCGCTGTGGCGCGAGCCGGGCTAGGCTGGGGGTTGAGATGAGTCCTTCGTTGCGTGGTGCTGGAACTCGTAGCACGAAGACCGATGCGCCGCATCTGGAGTCGCTCGCCCCGCCGGCGGCGATGACGGGCGGCGAGGTGGAGTTGCGCGGCTCGGGGCTGCTGGGCGCTGTGCTGCCGCGCGTGACGGTGGACGATGCCGATGCGGTGCTGTCGCTGAGCAGGCCGGGGCGTGCTGTGCTGCAGGTTCCCGAGGGGACAACCTCGGGCGCGGTGGTATTGTTGCGCGGAAACAGCGCCAGCAATGCGCTGCAACTGCGCGTGGCCGTACCCATGGCGGCGGAGCTGCATCCCGTGGCGAACCCGGCGGTGGATGCCGATGGGAACGTCTATGCGACCTTCTCCGGCGAGCGCGGGCAGAGCGTGCCGGTGTCGATCTACTCCATTGCGCGTGACTTCGAGATGCGGCCGTTTGTGCGTGGCATTCTGAACGCCACCGGGCTGGCCTTCGACGCGGACGGCTATCTCTATGCCAGCTCGCGCGCGGCGGGGACGGTCTATCGCATCTCGCCCGCCGGAGCGGTGACGACCTATGCCGAGGGCATGGGGATTGCCACCGGCATCGCATTCGACCGCGACGGAAACCTCTTTGTCGGCGACCGCTCGGGCACCATCTTCAAGGTGGGGCCGGAGAAGGGACGCACGGGCGGGACGCTGGCGAGTAGGACGCTGGCGAGTAGTACGCTGGCCGGCGGAGGGCAGGCCAGCGCGGAACAGACCGGCGGGGAACTCGGCGACCGCGAGATCTTCGTCTACGCCACGCTCGAGCCCAGCATGGCGGCCTACCATCTGGCGTTCAACGACGAGGGAACGCTCTTTGTTACCGGGCCGACGACATCGAGCAATCAGGCGATCTACGCCATCGACCGCGATGGGCGGACCACGGTCTTCTATCAGGGGCTCGGCCGCGCGCAGGGCATTGCCTTCGACGTGGACGGCAACCTGTACGTCGCCGCATCGCTGCATGGCCAGCGCGGCATTGTGCGGATCACGCCGCAACGCGAGGCGTCGCTCGCAGTCTCAGGGAATAACCTGGTGGGGCTGGCGTTCCTCGAAGATGGCTGCGCCGCACTCGCCACCCGCGACGCGCTCTACCATGTTGCCTTGGACATTGAAGGACGCCGGCTGGTGTAGTGGCGAGGGAGCGTCTCAAGTGGTGTTATTTTGACCGTTTGATTGCTTCCTCGAAGCCGGCTTGCCGGTATCGATTAAGGCTATTCTCGGTAGCTGGGTATCCCATGTATGAGTTGGTATGGTAAGGAGAGCATTGATAGTGGTGAAATAAGCGCATGAAGGGCGTGGAGGCATGGCACTATGAACGATGAGTCGTTGCCTGCTGATAGTGATCAGTCCCTACCTGTCAGCGAGGATAAGGCGCATGAACATAACTCCGGCGAATTCGAATACGTAGACGACCTGCCAGATGTGGTTTACCACTACACGTCGCTGGACGCGATGACCAAGATCATCGAAACAGGGACTCTGTGGTGTACAGCAATCTCCTACCTAAACGATTTCTCTGAGCGGCAGATGGTTCGATCTGCGGTGAGAGTCCAGCTTGAGATCTTGCAGAAAGGCGGTGCTACCATTGATCCCGCGTTGTCCCTAATCGATGATCCCTACACTCACGCTGGAAGCCGCCTGAGTAGCTTCGCCCTTGAGACATTTGTCACCTCATTCGGATCGAACAACGATTCCCTGATACACTGGCGCTCATACTGCCCACAGCATAGTGGTGTGGCGATTGGCTTCAAAAAAGAAGCGTTGAAGAATGCGCGTATCAACGAGAAGCCGATGCCGGGTATGCTCTCCGAGAGCATTGCTTTTGGACGTGTTACGTATCTCAAGCATGACGACTGGAAGACGATCAACAGAATAATTATGTTGGCGGTTGACTATGCCACAAAGTCAGCCATGCAGGCATCGACCATGCCCGATCCCTACACCCTTTCTGACTACTTCAGCATGTACATTGATCGCTTTGCAGTCGCCAGCAAACAGAGTGCTTTTGAGGTGGAAAGTGAATATCGACTTGCCCTCTTTGGGCTCTTCGGACGGGAGAATAACCTTAGGTTTCGGACTGTACGTTCCACCCTCATCCCCTATGTGGAAGTCTTTATCCCCAGTACTAGCTCGTCTGTCACTATATGGGATGCCATCGATTCCGTAACTATAGGACCGACAGCGAATATGGGGCTTACGGCACGTTCGGTGCGCGCTTTCTTGGACATCAGAGGAGCGTGTGATGTGAAGCTGCTAACTTCTGACGTTCCTTACCGCGATTGGTAGCAAATGCATTCAAGGAGTGGAGCAACATGGGGTTGACGGCGTAAAACTAAGGGATGATTGCTGAGATTATTGCTGCCGGGTCGGAGATGTTGACGCCGTTTCGGCAGGACACCAACTCGCTCTACCTCACAGCGCAGCTCAATGAGCTTGGCGTCTCCGTTGCGTTCAAGACCATCGTTGGCGACAACCTGGAAGACCTGACTGGCGCGGCGAAGATTGCGCTGGGGCGCGCGGACATTGTGATTTTTTCCGGCGGCCTCGGCCCCACCCAGGACGACCGCACGCGCGAGGCGGCGGCTGCGGCACTCGGCCTGGGGCTATGGCGGGATGCGCAGATTGTGACCGCAATGTACAAGCGCTTCGCCGAGCGGCGCATGTCGATGCCGGAGAACAACGCGCGCCAGGCAGACGTGATCGAGGGCGCGGAGGTGATGCCAAACCCCAACGGCAGCGCGCCGGGCCAGTACATCGACACGGTGGTCGGCCGTCACCGCAAGATCGTGATCCTGCTGCCCGGGCCGCCCAAAGAGCTGGAGCCGATGTACCAGGCCGAGTGCAGGCCGCGCCTGGCGGCGACGCTTCCGGAGCGGCACATGGCGCGGCGCATGTTGCGCATGGCGCTCACGCGGGAGTCGGAGGTGGATATGCGGACCGCGCCCATCTACACAACATTCAAGGACGTGGAGACTACGATCCTGGCTGGGGCGGCGGAGATTCAACTGCACTTCGTCTGCTCCAAGCCGACCGAGGCCGAGGCGCAGGCCCGCGTGGACGAGCTGGCGGAGAAGATTGAGCAGGAGATGGGCGAGGAGATATTTTCTTCGCACGGCGAGTCGCTGGAAGAGGTGGTGCTGCTGATGCTGGGCCTGCGCCACATGACGCTGGCCGCGGCGGAGAGTTGCACTGGCGGCCTGCTGGCCCAGCGGCTCACTGCGGTGCCGGGCAGCTCGCGCTACTTTCTGGGCGGGGCGGTGGTCTACGCGGACCGCCTGAAGACGATCTTTGCCGAGGTCCCAGAAGAGTTGGTGCGCACCGAGGGGCCGGTGAGCGAGGCGGTTGCGCGCGCCATGGCCGAGGGAATTCGCCGGCGCACGGGCGCATCGGTGGGGATGGGGATTACCGGCATCGCGGGGCCAGGGCCGGGCGCGCC
>DAIRTY010000195.1:0-3937 GCA_036803645.1 Acidobacteriaceae bacterium
ATAGTCCAGCGCCTGGCAAATGTACGAGTTGTCCGCTTCGGTGGTCACCATCATGACCTTCATGGGGGGCTGTAAGCCCATCACGCGCAACTCCTTCACACACTCCAGGCCGCTCATTCCCGGCATATTCACATCCAGCAGCATGAAGTCGAAGAGCGATGCGCCGCGCAGCATCTGCAACGCCGTGGGCCCGTCCACGGCCTCCTCGCAACTGAGGCCCATGCCCTCCAGCAGTTGACGCAGGTACTGACGGATGAATCTTGAATCGTCCACAATCAACGCCCTCATCTCTTTTCCCCCTGCCTCTCCTGTTTCAATCTTCCATGCGACCCGCTCTCACTGCCGAACAGCCCACTCTCGGCCAGCCGGGATGGACGCAGGCGTTGCGGGTCCAGACGCACCATCAAGCCGGAGGGCAATTTATACGCCCCGTCGAACAGCTCCTGACTGCGTGGGTCAAGCCCACTGGGATTTGCCTCCAGAGCGTTCTGTGGCACGGCGATCACGCCGCTGACGCTATCCACTATCAGTCCGAAGCGTTCCTCGTTCTGCTCGTCGTCGAAGACCAGAATGCAGTGTGCCCCGGCCCGGCACTCCAACCCAAGCAGAGCCCGGAAGCACACCGTTGTCAGAACCTCTCCGCGATACGGCAGCACTCCGGCGATATACTCCGGAGCCAGCGGCACACGCCGCGGCGCCGTCGTTCCCAGGACCTCGCGAATCTGGCGCGTCTCGATGCCATACAATCCGGTCCCCACACGCAGCGAGCAGATCGGTACCGCATCGCCCGCCTCCGCCTCTTTCACCTCGATACTCCTCATGCGACCTCCTTCAGGATGGACGTCTGCGGAAGGCCGGCCTGTTGCGCAAACCCGCGATGAATCGTAGTCACGCGGTTCTTCACCATGGCCAACTGCTCCTCACTCGCCGCCGCATCCGCGGCCAGCAGCCTGCCCGCCGACACATCCAGCACGCGCCGCACAACCATCCCCACGCGTCTCGCTCCATGCGCCTCGGGACGCAGACAGATCAGCACGGTCGCCGTTACGCCATCCTTCGCTGCATCGCCGGGGGACGGGGTTGCCTCGGCCTCGGCCAACGCGCGCAAGACATTGCCATCGTCCTCCAGCGGGAGCAGCTCTCCGCGGTACTGTAGCACCGCTCTACCACCCGTATACTCAATCTCGCTGAGCGGCACACTTTCAATCCGCTCCACTGCGCTCAAGGGCATCGCCATCCGGCCACCGTCCCCGGCCTGCGAAGATTTGTGTTCCCCGGTTTCATAGATCACCATTGAGTTCTCCAGATCGATCCGCGCCGTCTCATCCACTGCCGGCTTCGCGTTCACTACGGTTCCATCTTCCGCCACCGGACGCACGCCGGCCCGTGCTCCCGTTGCCGCCACGTCCAGAATGAGCGCCAGCGTCCCGTTACCCAGCACGGTAGCGCCGGAGAAGACGCCGATCTCCCGCAACTCTGCCGACAACGGCTTCACCACAATCTCTTCCGGAGCCTTCAGATCGTCCACCACCAGCCCAAACCGGCGGCCTTCCGACTCGACCACGGCAATATAAAAATCATGCCTCTCCGCGTCCGCGCTGTGTTCCAGCCCGAGCAATCGGTCCAGCCACACCAGCGGCAGCATACTTTCGCGCAGCCGGTAAAGCTCCGTCGTTCCCATCCGCTCGACCGCCTGCTCCGCCTCGTGCCGCGGAACATACACCAGCTCGACCAGCGAGTTCTGGGGCAGCGCGAAGCTCTCTCCACCGCTGCGCACGACCAGTGCCGGAATGATCGCCAGCGTCAGCGGGACCCGCATCCGCAGCGTCGTTCCCGACCCCAATTGCGACTCCAACTCCACGCTTCCGCCCACCTTCTCCACATTGGTGCGCACCACATCCAGCCCCACGCCGCGCCCGGAGACATTGGTTACCTGCTTCGCGGTGGAAAAGCCCGATAAAAAGATCAGTTGCAACGCCTCGCGCTGGGTCATCGCTTCCGCCTGCTCGGGCGTCGCCAAGCCGCGCTCGATGGCCTTGGCCAGCACGCACGCGGTGGAGATTCCGGCCCCGTCGTCGATCACCTCGATGACCACTGAGCCGCTCTGGTGGTAGGCACGCATACGCACCACGCCTTCGACCGGCTTGCCCGTTTCGATCCGCTCCTGGGGCGGCTCGATCCCATGGTCCACGGCGTTGCGCACGGCATGGGTGAGCGGGTCCCGGACCGCCTCGAGCAGGCTCTTGTCCAGTCCTGTCTCCTGACCCTCAAACTCGATCCGCACCTGACGCCCGCAGGTGGCCGCCAGATCGCGCACCAAGCGGGGAAACTTGCGGAAGAGATAGCCCACCGGCTGCATGCGGGCCAGCATCACACTCTCGCGAAGCTCCGCCGTCACGCTGTCCAGCCTGCGCGCAAGCTCGGGAAAGTTCTTCGCGCCCGGCGTCGAGCGAAGAATCTGGTTGCGCGTCAACACCAGATCGCCCACCAGGTTCATCATGCGGTTCAGCACATCCACGTCGATTCGCAGCGTCTTGTCCTGCATCGATGGACCAGCCGCCAAGGCCACCCCAGGCGCAGCCGCCGACAGTGCCGCATCCTGGCCTGACGACTGAGGTGAATGCTGCGCAACATGCCCTGAGCTGGTGGAAGCGCCTGGGCTGAGCTTGTTGAAGGGGGCCCGATTCTGCGATGCGGGCGCTGCCTTTGCCACCGACCCTCTATCCCTCAGCTCCATCAGACGCGCAATCAACGCGCTGTCGTTGTCCGAGGTGCGCTCACCCTCCGTCCCTGTCGCCTCAATGGTCTGAAGAATTCCGCGCAGCCCATCCATCAGCTCCAGCAGCCCGCTGATCAGCTCCGTGCTCACGGCCAGCCTGTGATCGCGCAACGCACCCAGCAGGCTTTCGCCCGCGTGCGCCAGCTTCTCCAGCCGGCCAAACCCCAGAAAGCCCGTAGTCCCCTTGATGGTATGGACTGCGCGGAAGATCTCCGCCACCAGTTCTTCATCGTCCGGCTTCTTCTCAAGCTGGGTCAGGCAAATCTCCATCCGCTCGAGGCCTTCCTGGCTCTCCGCGAGAAACTCTTTGGTTAAGTCTTCCACATCTCCCTTATCGGGCTTCTGCCCCACAACCTTGAGCCCCACGCCGAAAGCAACAGTGCCGCGTGCCCATCGTCGCTTGCCTTTGCCCCCTACACCCTTTACCCTCATTCATCTATGCCACTTACCGAAGCCGAAGTCGCCGCCCTGCGGCTCTACGCCACCGAGGCCGCCCGCAACTCCTACTCGCCCTACAGCCACTTCCGTGTCGGCGCGGCGATTTTGTTGCATGCGGACGAGGGACAGGACGGGACCATCGTCGCCGGAACCAACGTCGAAAACGCCTCCTACCGCCTGACCTGCTGCGCCGAGCAGTCCGCCATCGCCGCCGCCGTCACCCTCTACGGCCCCGAGATTCGCATCCGTGCCATCGCCATCGTCAACCTGAATGGCGCAGCCTCGATGCCCTGCGGGGCCTGCCGCCAGACCCTCCTGGAGTTCAGTACGCCGGAGACCGCCGTCTTCTACCCCAACGCCGATGGCGTGACAGTCTCGGCTACGCTCGCGGCGCTGCTGCCCGACGCCTTCCGGCTGGCCACGGAGTAGACCTCCGGCCGGCAGCTCTTCGCGGATAGCTTTCACCAACAACCAGCAACCAACAACCTGCAACTAGCCTTCCTCCGCATAGAATCGAAGTTGTGACCATCCACCCCATCGACGTGATCCTGCACAAGCGCGACGGCCTCACTCTCTCCGACGCCGAGATTCAGGGCTTCATCCGCGCACTGGTCGAGCGAGAGTCCGCCGCAGATGCCCCCACGGAAAGCCAGACCGCCGCGCTGCTGATGGCGATCTTCCTGCGTGGGATGAACCCGCAGGAGCTGGCCGCGCTGACCC
>DAIRTY010000196.1:0-3929 GCA_036803645.1 Acidobacteriaceae bacterium
TCTTCTTCGGTGTAGGCGAGGATGCCCTTGAGCGGGCCCGCGGCGGCGGCAGCCTTCATGGCGGCGTTGATCGATTCCGCCGTGATCGGCTTCTCGGCGACGAAGGTCAGATCGACGACCGAGACGTTGGGCGTGGGGACGCGGATGGCGAAGCCGTCCAGCTTGCCGGCCATCTCCGGGATGACCAGCTTGAGGGCCTTGGCGGCCCCGGTGCTGGTCGGGATCATGGAGAGAGCGGCGGCGCGGGCGCGGCGCAGGTCCTTGTGCGGCGTGTCCAGGATGACCTGATCGTTGGTGTAGCTGTGGATGGTGGTCATGATGCCGGACGCGATGCCGAAGGTGTCGTTGAGGACCTTGACGACCGGCGCGAGGCAGTTGGTGGTGCAGGATGCGTTGGAGATGATGTTGTGCTTGGCGGCGACGTACTTGTCGTCGTTGACGCCGAGGACGATGGTGAGGTCCTCGTTCTTGGCCGGGGCCGAGATGATGACCTTCTTGACGGTGGTGCCGAGGTGGGCCTTGGCCTTCTCCGCGTCGGTGAAGAAGCCGGTGGACTCGACGACGATCTGTGCGCCGACGGATGCCCAGTCGAGCTTGGCGGGGTCGCGCTCGGCGAAGACCTTGATCTTCTTGCCGTCGACGGCGATGAAGTCCTCGCCGTGGGTGATCTCGTTCTTCAGGTTGCCCAGGATGGAGTCGTACTTGAGCAGGTGGGCGAGCGTGGCCGGGGTGGTGAGGTCGTTCACGGCGACAAACTCGATGTCTGGGTTGCCAATTGCGGTGCGGAAGACGTTGCGTCCGATGCGGCCGAAGCCGTTAATGCCAACTTTTACAGCCATTTTCGCTTGCTCCTGTGGGTTTCTCGGTGAGGATTGGAAGGCCCGTACGTGCGGTGGATTCGAGCTCCCCAACTCCTGTTGAAGATGAATTCCGTGTTTTGGTCGTCAATCCGATGCTAGCACCTGGGTTGGGGCGGTGCAACGAATTGGCCTTCAATCGGGCGTGTTGTGTGATCGAAATCACATGCGAGATGCCAAATCGAAACGGAAGTTTATAGACCGCCGCGTCGTTTCGCAGATGGCGTCTGTGGGCTCGCCGGTGTTGTCGCAGGAGGTGGGTGGGGTGCCCGGCTTGGTGCGGCGGATTTGCCGCAGACATGCCGCTCATGTTACAAGCGTGTCTATGCGCAATGTGCGCGATTGGATGCGCGACATCATGAGAAGACGTTCCAGACGTGGCCCGAACGAATCGGAGTCCACGGGGAAGAGTGGGCAGGAACTGCCCTCGAATCAACAGGCTCCGCTACGGCCCGACTACCCGGACGCGTTGCCGGCCGCCTCGCCCGAACCGGTTGAGCCGGTGGGCAAGGCTGCACCAGCGGTGCCAGTAGACCAGCCGGTGAAGCCGGTGCGGTCTGCCCGTCCGCCGAGGCCACAGGCTGCGGCGGCTGAGCCCGCCGAGCCTTCCGCACCGCAGAAGACGATGGTAGTGGAGACGCAGCCGGATGAGATGGCTACGCCGCCCGAGGAACAGACGGCGATCTCGGCCAGGGAGCCGCGCGGCTATGTGGTGCTGGCCATCGGGCTGCCCGGTTCGGGCAAGACGACATGGTACAAGCGCCGCGGCGTCACTCCGCTGTCGAGCGATCTGCTGCGCAGTTTGCTCTTCGACGACATTACCGAACAGCGCTACCAGGGGCTTGTCTTCTCCACGCTGCGCAGTTTGCTGAGGGCGCGGCTGATCGCCAAGATGCCGTGGAACTACGTCGATGCGACCAACCTGAGCACGCACGAGCGCAAACAGTGGATCAAGATGGCCAAGAGCTTCGGCTACGAGGTGCAGGCGGTGTTCTTCGACGTGCCGCTGGCGGTGTGTCTGGAGCGGAACTCCAAGCGCGACCGCCAGGTCACCGACGAGGTGATGCACAAGATGGCCGAGCGACTGAAGCCGCCCACGTTCAAGGAAGGCTTCGAGAAGATCACGGTGGTGCGCGTCAAGGGCCACCCCGGCACGCTGCCGGTGACGACCGGCGGCAATGAGGAGTCCTCCGCGGAGAATGAGTAAAGGCGCGCAGAGAGCGCCGGATTAGACGAGGGGCCGTGCGCTTCCTATGGCTGCAAGGCGTGCTGGATCAATCGCTGAACGCGGCGCTGTTCGCGCTGCTGATGCTGAGCTATGTGGTGCCTCCTATTCTGACCGCAATCCTGCTGTGGAAGCGCAGGATCTGGCGGCCGGATGTGGCTGCATGGCGATGGTGGGTGTGGCACGCTGGACTGGCGCTGGGCGCGGTGTCCGCGGTTGCAGTGCCGGTTTTTCTGCTTGGGATACAGTTTCTTCCCGCTGCGGCGAAGCAGCGATGGTTTATAGACGCGGGGATGAAGGGGATGTTCTGCGCGCTCGTAATCTCTCCGGTTGCGGTAGTTCTGTCCGGCTTTGGCGGGGGCAGGCAGCGCTGGGTGGGAATGGTTTCCGCATCCATCTCGTTTATTGCGCTGTTTATCTCGCTACTGGCAGCGAGTACCTGAGACAGATTTCACAAGGGTGTTTCGCGCGGGTGAATTCTCCGGCGCACGAGTGGGCCACGGATGGCGCGAAGGGGCATCTTGCATCCGCGGGTTCCCATCGGGGGCAAAACAACATATTCTGTGTGTATGCCAAAGCTCTCCATCCGCGACCTCGACCTTGCCAACAAGCGCGTGCTCATCCGCGTCGACTTCAACGTTCCGCTGAAGGACGGCGTCATCACTGACGACACGCGCATCCGCGAGACGCTGCCCACGCTGGAGTACGCACTGCGCCACCAGGCCAAGGTCATTCTCTGCTCTCACCTGGGACGCCCCAAGGGCAAGCCGGTGGAGTCGATGAGCCTGCGCCCCATTGCCACGCGCCTTCGCCAGTTGCTGGACAAGCTCTTCAACGAGTCGGAGAACGTGGCCTTCTCGCCCGACTGCGTGGGCGAGATTGCCAAGGAGATGTCGCGCGAGCTGGAGTCCGGCCAGACGCTGCTGCTGGAGAACCTGCGCTTCCACAAGGAAGAGGAGGCCAACGATCCGGCCTTCGCCAAGCAGCTCGCCGAACTGTGCGACGTATATGTCAACGACGCGTTCGGCAGCGCGCACCGTGCCCACGCCTCCACCGAGGGCATCACCCACTTCGTTGCGCAGTCGGCCGCCGGCCTGCTGATGGAAAAAGAGCTGAACTTCCTGGGCAAGGTGCTCACCGAGCCGGACCGCCCGTTTGTCGCCATCATTGGCGGATCGAAGATTTCGGGAAAGATCGATGTGATCGACAACCTGCTGGACAAGGCCGACACGCTGCTGATCGGCGGCGGCATGGCCTACACCTTCCTCAACGCGCTGGGCCAGGCCACCGGCAAGTCGCTGATCGAGGCCGACAAGATCGACGTCGCCAAGGCGGCGCTGGAGAAGGCCAAGGCCAAGGGCGTCAAGCTGCTGCTGCCCGTTGACCACGTTCTCGCCGACAAGTTCGCCGCCGACGCCAAGACGCAGATCTTCAGTGGCAAGGGCGCATTCCCCGCCGACTGGATGGCGCTGGACATTGGCCCCGCGACGATCGATCTTTTTGCCAAGGAGATCGCCGACGCGCGCACCATCCTGTGGAACGGACCGATGGGCGTCTTCGAGCTTGCGCCGTTTGCGCACGGCACCAACGCCATCGCCGAACTTGTTGCGGCGAATAGTGAAGCCACCAGCATCGTGGGCGGCGGAGACTCGGTCGCCGCAGTCAAGCAGGCTGGAGTTGCGGACAAGATCACCCACATCTCCACCGGCGGCGGCGCCAGCCTCGAATTCCTCGAAGGCAAAAAGCTCCCCGGCGTGGAAGCGCTGACGGATAAGTAAGCGCCGCGCTGCGGTCAATTGATTGCTTGAAATACATGAGTGCCCCAGGTTCCGGAATTGGAGCTTGGG
>DAIRTY010000197.1:0-3929 GCA_036803645.1 Acidobacteriaceae bacterium
ACCGGATCGAGCCAAGTCTTCTTCCGCTCGTAGACGCGCGCCATGTAGAGGCCCATCGGCTTCGCCGCAAGCAACAACAGAGCGAAGAAGACCGCAATCTGCAACCAACCGTTCGCTGTCATTAAAATTTCTCCGGACGCAAAAGCGCTATGACCAGGTACACCAGCAGCCCGGCCGTCAGTAGGAGGAGAAGAATGTTTTCAAGCATTGCCGCCGCCTTTCAGGGACTGGCAGCCGTAGACATACAGCACGGCGATGAAGAAAAATACAAATGAAGCGGCTAAGAAGGCGATATCGCTCATGGCTCAAACCCCGGTCCGCCGCGCATCTTCGTTCCCGCACGACAGGATCATAGATGTGAGTCTCGCAGTGATCGGCGTAGGAATGTCGTAGGATTCGCGTTAAGATTTTGTAAAGTTCGCGTGCGCCGGCTCGGCCCCGTCCCGGCGGGCCTCGTCCTGGCTGGCGGGCCGAGGGCTCAGCCGATAGCCCACCCACGGTTCGCTGAGGATATATTGCGGCTCAGCGCCCCGTCCCGCATCCGGCTCGATCTTCTTGCGAAGCTGCGCGATCAGCACGCGCAGGTACTCCGGCTGCTCCACGCCCGCCGCGCCCCACACCGCCTTCAGCAGCATCTTATGCGTCAGCACGCGGTCCGCATTGCGGACGAAGTACAACATCAGGTCGAACTCCTTCGGCGTCAGGTGGATCTCCGCGTCGCGCACCAGCACCTGGTGCCGCTCCAGGTCGACGCGGAAGTCGCCCAGTTCGATCGAACTCTCCTGCGGCTGGACCGCGGCAGCCACGCGCCGCGACTGCACACGCACCCGCGCCAGCAACTCCTGAATACTGAATGGCTTGGTGATGTAGTCGTCCGCGCCCTCGTCCAGAGCCGACACCTTGGCCGCATCCTGGCTGCGCACCGAGAGCACGATGATCGGCACCTGCGAGCGCGCGCGAATCTCCCGCGTCAGCTCGATCCCGTCCATCCCAGGCATCGCCAAGTCGGTAATTACCAGCTCCGGCTGCGCCTTCATGAACCGCGCCAGGGCCTCCACGCCGTTCTGCGCAACCGTCACCTCGTGCCCATTGCTCTGCAGCGAAGTGCGCAGAACCCGCGTGATCTGTGGCTCATCGTCAACAATCAGAATCCGCATCGGGGCCTCCAACCTTACGTCGGCTGCTGCGTAACAAGATGCACATCGACGTGAGTTGCATCGTTCATAAACCGCTGTAGCGCGAGATAGTACATATACTTCTTCCATCCCTTTATCGCCGACCGCCCGAAGATGACCTGTGTGATTCTGTTCCTGGTGACATACTCCGCGGTCACCGCGGGAACGCTGCTGCCCTTCAGCCGGACCAACCTGGCGCCCACGTTCTCGGCAAACTGAATGTTGGCCTCCAGCGTCCGCCGGCTGTTCTCCGGCAGCTCCATCGCGCTCTCGACATGCAGCACGAAGAACTCGCCATTGATTGCCTCCGCCAGGCGTGCCCCGCGCGCGATCAGGTCGCGCGACTCCGGGTTGGAGCTGATGCACACGGCCACCCGCTCGGCAATCTGCCAGTGCCCGCTCAACTGCTTGCGCGTCACATAGTCGTCCAGCGTGCGGTCCACCGCGCGCGTCACCCGCTGCAGCGCCATCTCGCGCAATGCGATCAGGTTGCCGCGCCGGAAGAAGTTCTGCAGCGCCCGCTCCACGCGCTCCTGCGGATAGATATCGCCGCGGTCCATGCGGTGTACCAGCGCCTCAGGCGTCAGATCGCTCATCACAATCTCGTCCGCCCGGTCCAGCACCCAGTCCGGCACCGTCTCTCTCACCGTAACGCCGGTCAGGCTCTGCACTCGCGGCGTAATGCTCTCCACGTGCTGGATGTTCAGCGTCGTCAGCACGTCGATCTCCGCCTCCAGAATCTGTAGCACGTCCTGGAAGCGTTTTGGGTGCGCGCAGCCCTCCACGTTGGTGTGCGCCAGCTCGTCGATCAGAACCACGTTGGGCCGTCGCGCCAGGACCGCATCCACGTCCATCTCTTCGAAGATGGCGCCTTTGTACTCCATCTGCCTGCGCGGGACCTGCTCCAGTTGCGCCGCAAGCTCGGCCGTGCGAGATCTCCCGTGCGTCTCCACAATGCCGATCACAACGTCTTCGCCGCGGCTCTTCCGGCGGATCGCTTCGCTCAACATGCTGAAGGTCTTTCCAACGCCCGGCGCGTACCCTAAAAACACCTTGAACCGGCCGCGCTTCTGGCCTTCCGCCGCTGCAAGCCACTCTTCCGGAGTTTTTATATGCGGTTGTTCTGGATTCATCTGGCTCATCTTTCTATACAATTCTGATTGTGTCCATCAAACATATTGTCGAGGTCGCGCGCTGGGTTCTCATCGCGAGTGGGCTTGCCGGTATTGTAGCTCTCTATCATCACTTTCCCCGGGCAAACAATACCACCGTCTCGCTCACCCTGCTTCTGCTTGTGCTGCTCTTCGCCGGCAGCTGGGGCCTGCGTTACGCAATCGGCGCCTCGCTCGCCGCAGTCGTCCTGTTCGACTACTACTTCCTTCCCCCGGTCGGCACCCTCACCATCGGCGACACCCAGAACTGGATCGCGCTGTTCGCCTTTCTCGCCACCGCCATCTACGCCAGCCACCTGGCCAGCCGCATCCGCGAGGAGTCGCACGAGGCCGACAGCCGCCGCCTCGAATCCGAGATGCTCTACCGCCTCGGCCGTCAACTGCTGCAACCGGAAAACGTCGCCCAGTTGCTCAACTTCATCCCGTCCAGCGTGGCCAACGCATTCAACAGCCCCGCCGTCACCCTCTATCTCGCCGATGGAGACCGCATCTATCTCTCCGATCCCAAGCGCATCTCCAGCCCCAAAGTGGCCTGGAAACAAGACGATACGCCGGGCACAGCCGGCCCCGAGCGCACCCGCGCCGAGATGGTCCGCGATCTGCGCGAGGCCATGCTGCATCCCGTCACCAACTCCACAGCCGACGGCTTCCCCGCCGTCATTCCGCTGCGCGTCGGCGTCCGGCCCACCGGAGTCGTCCTGTTGGAGACCACTTCGCTCTCGCGCGAGACCATGGAGGCCCTCAGCGGACTGGTCTCCATGTCCATCGAACGCGCCGAGGCGCTCGAAGACAGCGCCCGCTCCAAGGCCGCCAAGGAGACCGAGCGCCTGCGCACCGCCCTGCTCGACTCCGTCACCCACGAGCTGCGCACGCCGCTCACCTCCATCAAGGCCTCCATCACATCGCTGCTCTCCCAGCATGCCCTCGATGCACCGGCGCGGAAGGACCTGCTCACCGTCATCGACGAGGAGTCCGACCGCCTCAACCACCTCATCGAGCAGGCCGTCGAGATGGCCCAGCTCGACGCAAACAAAGTCCAGCTCGATCTGAAACCGCAGTCCATCGCGGGCCTGATCTACGTCGCGGTCGAGCAGAGCCGTTCCGCCCAGCCCTCCCGCGATATTCGCGTCTCCCTCTCCAGCTTCCTGCCCAACGTGCTGGCCGACAAGGCCTGGATCGAGAAGGTACTGGTCAACCTGTTGAGCAACGCCATCAAATACTCGCCGACCGACCAGCCCATCTTCGTCTCTGCCGACCCCCAGAAAGACATGTTCTCCATCAGCGTCGCCGACCGCGGCACAGGGATCGACCCGCTGGAACAGGGAATGATCTTCGACAAGTTCTACCGCGGCCCAAGCCAGCGCAACCAGGTCAGCGGCACCGGCATGGGCCTGGCCATCTGCCGCGCCATCGTCAACGCACACGGTGGCACCATCGGCGTCACCAGCCAGCTCAACCACGGCTCCGTCTTCACCTTCACCCTCCCCATCGCACGCCCTGATTCAGTCCGTTCCTGAATCAACCCGCTGCTAGAGCGGAATCAGAGTAGGTATACCCGGGGGCAATCCCTCCGAGTGGCTTT
>DAIRTY010000198.1:0-3910 GCA_036803645.1 Acidobacteriaceae bacterium
GGCGGGTGAGGCCATCCGTGCCGCGCGCGAGGTTGCACCCGGCCTGCGCCTGGTTGTGATGATGACGGTCGATGAGGACGGCAACTGCCTGGATGGCGCCACCCCCGAGATCGCCGCCGAGCGGCTGACCAAATGGGGCGCGGACGTCGTCGGATGCAACTGTTCGGACGGTCCCGCCACCGTGCTCACGGTTGTCGAGCGGATGCGCCTGGCCACCCGCCTGCCACTGGCCGCCATGCCCAACGCGGGAATGCCCCGCGCCGTCGAGGGCCGCAACATCTACATGGCCTCGCCGGAGTACATGGCCAGCTTTGCGCGCAAGTTCATCCACGCGGGGGCGAGCCTTATTGGCGGTTGCTGCGGAACCACGCCCAACCACATCCGAGCCATGCGGTCGGCGATGCGCGCCCTGCTGGCTCAGGAGGCGTCGGCCCGCAGGGACGCGGCTGGTGTGGGCGCGGCTGGCCAAGGCTCGGCTGGACACGGAACGGATGGGTCAGGCCAGAGTTCGTTGCAGGCAGACTCCGAGGGTGCCATGGAGGCCGCCGGGCCAAGCTATCGCCCCAAACCCATCGTCAGCCAGGTGGAGCCGCTGCCGCTGGCCGAGCGCTCGAGCGTCGGCGCGCTGATCGCCTCGGGCGAGTTCTGTACCCTGGTGGAGATTGTTCCGCCCAAGGGCATCGACTGTAGCAAGGAGATCGAAGGCGCGAGGCTGCTGCACCGGCTGGGCGTCAATGCCATCAACGTTCCCGACTCGCCGCGGGCCAGCGCGCGGATGAGCGCACAGAGCCTCTGCGTGCAGATCCAGCAGAAGGTCGGCATCGAGACCGTGCTGCACTACACCTGCCGCGACCGCAACCTGCTCTCCATCCAGTCGGACCTGATTGGAGCCTCGTCGATCGGCCTGAAGAACATCCTCTGCCTCACAGGCGACCCGCCGAAGATGGGGAACTACCCCGACGCGACGGCGGTCTTCGATGTCGATGCCATCGGACTGACCGGCATCGTGCGCAATCTCAACTACGGCCTCGACCTCGGCACCAACCCCATCGGCGCATCCACGGGCTTCACCCTGGCGTGCGCCGCCAACCCCGGCGTCAGTGACATCGACTACGAGGTGCGCCGCTTCGCGCGGAAGGTGGAGGCAGGCGCGGAGTACGCCATCACCCAGCCGGTGTTCGACCTGCGCCTGCTGGAGCAGTTCCTGCGCCGCATCGAGCCCTTCCGCATTCCCGTGATCGCCGGCATCTGGCCGCTGATCAGCCTGCGCAACGCCGAGTTCCTGAAGAACGACCTGAAGATCTCCATGCCCGACGAGATTCTCACGCGCATGGCTGCCTCCGCCACGCCCGAGGCCGCGCGAGCCGAGGGAATCCGCATCGCGCAGGAGATGCTGGCTTCGGCGCGAACCATGGTGCAGGGCTGCCAGGTCAGCGCGCCCTTCGGCAAATACACGGCGGCGGCACAGGTGCTGGGACTGGCTTGAGAGCGGAGAAAGAAGAGGCGGTTATGGCGAACTTTGAAGAGCAATTGACGCAGTTGGAGACGGTGGTGGAGCGGCTGGAGCGAGGCGACCTGTCGCTCGACGAGTCGGTGCGCCTCTTCGAGGACGGCATGAAGCTGTCGAGCGCCTGCAAGCAGGAGCTGGAACAGGCCGAGGGACGCATCCAAGTGCTGGTGGAGAGTAAAGGCGGCAAGATGAAGCCTGCCGATTTGGAACTGGAGCCAACCGAAAGCGACGACATCGAAGCGAATGAGGCCGACGACCAGGAGTAGGATTCCGTCATGGCGAGGCTATCTATTTCAACCGAAGAGTTGCTGAGAAGGGTCGAGGAAGCTCGGCTCGCCGAGGAGCGTGTGCGCGAGCCGTATCTCGGAGCTTTCCGCGCCACGCACGAAGAGATTGAATTGCGTAGAGATGAGGATGCTAAGGAAGCCGCATCTGGTGAGCGCGATCTCTCGCTACGGGCTGAAAAGCTTGCGAGGTCGGGGCGAGAAGCTGTCCGATTTGAGCGTTACCTGATTCGGCAAGGATTCTATCCAAATACACCCAAAGACGACCATGCGGAGTAGAGCCTTAGATTTGCTCGAACTTGGAAACCAGAACCGTGCAAGGTGGGCTTAGCGGTCGCGGCTGGTGACGAAGCCGGGGACCCAGAGGAGGGCGCGCTTGGCTTCGGAGTGGGGCAGGTCGGCGATGGAGAGGCGGGCGGCCTCGGCGTAGGCGCAGGCGGTGTCCATGGCGTATGCGATGGATCCGTGGCGCTCCAGGATCTCCAGAATCTGCGGGTGGGAGACGGTACTGAAGCTGCGTTCGGCGAGCACCGTGCGGATCGCCTCACGGTCTGCTCCGGTGCCGCGCTCCAGTGCGTGGATGACGGCCAGCGTGGCTTTGCCCTCGCGCAGGTCGCTGGCGACAGGCTTGCCGAGAATGTCTTCGGTGGCGGTGAGGTCCAGCACGTCGTCGACGATCTGGAAGGCGAGGCCGAGGTTGCGTCCGTACTCTCCGAGCTGGGATTCGGTCTCGGCTGGGTCCGCAAAGGACTGGGGTGGGCTGATGGCCGCGCCGAGTTGCATCGAGACGCTGAAGAGGCAGGCCGTCTTGCGATAGATCAGGTCGAAGTACTCCTCTTCGTTGATGAGGTGGCCGAGCTTCTGCATCTGGAGGAGTTCGCCCTCCACCATCTGCTGGGTGAGCGAGATGAGCAGCTCGAGGACGCGGAAGTTGCGCTCTTCGAGGGCGGTGGAGAAGGACTGCATGTAGAGCCAGTCGCCGGCGAGGACGCACTTGGCGTTGCCCCAGGTGGTGTTGGAGGAGGGACGACCGCGACGGGTGTCGGCCTCGTCGATGATGTCGTCGTGGACGAGGGTTGCGGTGTGCAGCATTTCGACCACCGCGCCGAGGCGGATGCGCGAGTGGCTGGTGCAGCCGAGGGCCTTCGACGAAAGCAGCAGAAGCAGCGGGCGGATGCGCTTTCCGCCGCCGGCCATCAGGTACTGGGCGATGTCGGTGATGACATCGATGTCGGACGCGGACTGGCGGGTGAACTCCTGCTCGATGGCGGCGAGATCGTCGCGCAGCAGTTCGAAGACCTCTTTCGCCGTCGCAATGGAGAGAGCGCTCATGCCAATTTAGAGTAGCAGGTCGGGTCCGGGGATTCGGCAATTTGGCTGGAGTTTTCCGGAGGTAAGGAATAGAATAGAAAAAGTAAGGAGATTATCCATGCCGGCAACCATGAGAAAGGCAAGTCGAGAGGCTGCGGTTTCGAGTCGTGCGAAACTGACCAGCAAGGGACAGATCACTCTGCCGGTCGCACTGCGCAGGCAGCTCAGGATCGTGGCCGGTGACAGCGTACTCTTCAAGGCGAAGGGCGATGAGGTTGTCATGGTGCCGCAACGTCGAGCCAGTGTCTTCGAGGAGTTTCGCGGCTGGGGAACCGAGGGGATCGGGAGCAGCAAGCAGGCGATTCTGGACTGGGTTCGCGAATTTCGCGGTGAGATGTGACCACTGCTCTCGATTCCAATATCGTGATCGCACTGTGGAGCGAGGACGACGCCCTGAACGTCGAGGCGGTGCGGGCGCTTGAGCTTGCATCGGCCCGAGGCACTCTCGCGATATGCGCACCAGTGTATGTCGAAGTCCGCGCCTTCTCCGGTCGCACCGAAGATAAGCTGGATGATTTTCTGAGCAGGACGGGAATCCAGGTTGAATGGGAGTTGGAGGAGCGAATTTGGCGCGAGGCTGCCAAGGCAGGCCACGCATACTGCATTCGCCGTGAGAGTCCACGCAAACTGCCCCGACGCGTGGCTGCAGATTTTGTAATCGGAGCACATGCGATGGTTCGCGATTATCCGCTGCTCACGCTGGACAAAAGAACATTCCGGGTCGCATTCCCTTCTCTGAAGATGG
>DAIRTY010000199.1:0-3851 GCA_036803645.1 Acidobacteriaceae bacterium
GCAGACAGCTCTGACATTGTCAGACTTCATGGAGCTGTAAATCTTCATCTGCTGAAAGCCGGCGTCGTGGTAGCGCTGCACCCACATCTGGGCGTCGGCGGGCGAGTTCACGCGCTCAATGCCGATGGCGTGCGGGCCATCGCCGTCGACAATGCCGGCCAGCAGCATGTGCGGACCGAGCGCCGCGCCACTGTTGACCGCGTCGCGTACCGCGGTGATGAAGTCGAACTCGTTGCCCACGTCCCGCACTGTGGTAACACCTGCCGCGAGGTAGATGGGCCCCCACTCCACCTGCTCGTAGTGGGCGTGCATGTCCCACAAACCGGGAATGATGTACTTGCCCGCGACATCGATGCGCAGCGCATCGGGCGGAACTTTCACTTTGTCGCTGCGACCGGCGGCAAGAATCTTTCCGTCGCGGGTCACGACGGTGGCGTTGGCGATAGGAGCAGCGCCGGTTCCGTCCACCAGGGTAGCGCCGGTGAAGGCAAACGTTCCGGTGCGGCGTCCCGGCATCTGCTTGCTCAATTCGGTGAGCGCGGCCATTTCGTCGCGCGCTGCACTGGCCACGAATTTCGCCAGAGCGGGCTCGTATTCCTCGCGCACCGCTTCGAAGTGATCGAACTCGGCGTCAGTGGACACGAGCGCGGCGAGGTTGTTGCCGCTGTCCATCCACAGCGTTTCCAGTCCCCAGATCAAACCGCGGATGCTGTAACGCTCCACTTGAAGGCTGCGGCCGTCGAGGGCGATGGTTTCCGCGCCCCGGTCCTGGATCTGGACCTCGCCGGAGGGGAGCGTCGCCAACCGTGCCGGCGATCCATGCGCGCGCCAGTAGCGGATGAGCGCCATCTGCATGGCGACCGGCGCATAACCGGCGATGGTGAAGAAGTTTTGCGGCGCAGCGATGGTGCGCGTGTCATGGCCTTGACGGATGGTCGCGTTGGCGACGTCGATCTCCACGTCAGTGTCGATGGTAGAGACGCGCGACGTGCTGCCCTTGATGATGAAGCTCCGCGGCGTGTAGTCGGCGGACGCGCGCAGAGTGGCGGCCAGCGGAACCTTGCTCCCGCGATCGGTGAACTCGAAATCGGACTTCAGCGTGAGAGTGTTGGCGTCGCGAGTGATGGTGTAGGTCTCTTCGCCAATGGGTTGCTCGAACTTGTGCAAGCGGAAGCGGCCGGAGTCAGTCGAGGCAACAGAAGTTGCGGCTTGAGACAGCAGGGCAACCGGAGCGAGCGCGACGACAAGAACAAGAAGAAGACGTGCAACGCGAGCAGGAGAAAGGAATCGTAAGGGCATAAGGAAAGATTGTATCGCCAGAGCGGACGGCGTCGAAGAGGGTCGCAAGCGAGCGGGCTGAAGACTTGCCGTCGGATCGCTTGGTCGTTACATCCCACTTTTCCTCACAATCCACAGGCATCCACATAGCTGCACCGAGAATGGGCCTTGAACCGGCTGCATGGCGGGGCTAGAGTCCAAAGAATGGGTCAACGTTCGAGCTTCGAGTTTCGCGAGAGAGCGATGCGCATGTGGCTCGACTCGCGGTCGCCTCAACGCGGAAAAGCAGCGGCGAAAAGCTTGTTGCAACACGGTAGCGAAAGAGGCGGAAGGACATTCCGGCGCTTGTCCAGCCCCCTGGAAATCGAAGGTTTGGGCGATTTGAAAGGTTACTTTTTCGGTTCAGCCTGAGAGGCGTAAAATACAAGATGTAGTGTTATCCGCTTGACATCCACAAGATGTCGGGCGTACTGTTCGCAAAAGTGGTCGCCGCGGAAGGCGCTTTTCTCCAAGCCAAGGCGGGCAGAGGTGACCGCCCTGGCGTGAAATTGGGCCCAGGGCTCTTTGACGATTCCTCCTTTTTAGTTCGGGCAGGTTTCGGCAGCGGCAGTGAGTTTGGGGTGAGGCTCTCCGCCAGATTTGCGAGAGATAAGCTTCCGACGGGTTCCCGAGTGCGCGCCATTTGCGTGCAGCGGGGCGGCAGTGGGGTCGGCGAAGTCATCGCCAAGACGATGGCATCAGCGTTGTTCCTTTCCAAGTCAATGCGGCACTCCAGCGCGCGAGGTTGCGCGCCTGAGCTGTCGGTCCGGATCCGCCACAGGAGTTTCCTCCTGGGCGGCACGCGGTTGTGCGGTGGCGCCGGACAAAGATCAACCCGGGGGCCTCTTTCCTGTCGACGATACGCAGGCAGGCGAAGAGGCCCCCACTACCTTTGCAGTCGGAAATAAAAAAGCGGGCCTTCAGACCCGCGCAAATAATAGGTCAGACCGCGCAATAATATAACGACGATCAGGAGCATTCCCCATGGCCGAAGTCACCACCAACCCAACCACCGCGAATCCGCCGTCCATCGCGACCGCCGACCCCACCACAACCGCCGCATCCCTCGCGCCCACACCGAAGAAGCGCGCGCCCGGCCTGACCTTCAAGCGCTTTTTCACCAAGGCCGGCGTCTCGCCCTACGACGAGCTGGAGTGGGAGCTGCGTCTGGCGCAGATCACCGACTCGCACGGCGGCATCATCTTCGAGCAGAAGGACGTCGAGGTCCCCAAGGACTGGTCGATGACGGCGACCAACATCGTCGCCAGCAAATATCTGCACGGCCCGCTCGACACGCCCGAGCGCGAGACCGGCGTGCGCCAGCTCGTGACCCGCGTCGCCGAAACCATTCGCGACTGGGGCATCAAGGGCGGATACTTCCGCAGCGACGACGACGCGGCCATCTTCCACGACGAGCTTGCTCACCTGCTGTTGCAGCAGAAGGCGGCCTTCAATTCGCCGGTATGGTTCAACGTCGGCTGCGATCGCATCGAGCCCAACTCCGACGCGCAGAACTGGCACTGGAATCCGCAGACCCAGCGCGTGGAATACGGCGCCGTTGGCTACAAGAATCCGCAATGCTCGGCGTGCTTCATCAACTCGGTACACGATTCGCTCGACAGCATCCTCACCCTCGCCAAGACCGAGGGCATGCTCTTCAAGTGGGGATCGGGCACGGGCACGAACCTGTCTCCGCTGCGCTCGTCCATCGAAGGGCTCTCCGGCGGCGGCACCGCCAGCGGCCCGCTCAGCTTCATGAAGGGCTTCGACGCCTTCGCCGGCGTCATCAAGTCCGGCGGCAAGACGCGTCGCGCCGCCAAGATGGTCATCCTCAACGTCGACCATCCTGACGTGATGGACTTCATCGCGTGCAAGCAGAAGGAAGAAGCCAAGGCCTGGGCGCTCATCGAAGCCGGATACGACGGCAGCGGCCCCGACAGCGAGGCCTACTCCTCCATCTTCTTCCAGAACGCCAACAACTCCGTGCGCGTGACCGACGACTTCATGTACGCGGTGTTGCGCGATGGCGACTTCAGCACGCGCTCGGTGAAGGACGGCCATCCCGTTCAGACCTTCAAGGCGCGCGAGATGCTGCACAAAATTTCCGACGCCACCTGGCACTGCGGCGATCCCGGCATGCAGTACGACACCACGGTCAACCGCTGGCACACCTCGAAGAACACCGCGCGCATCAACGCGTCGAACCCTTGCAGCGAGTACATGTTCCTCGACGACTCGGCCTGCAACCTCGCCAGCTTGAACCTGATGAAGTTCGCGCCCAACGGGACCTTCGACGTCGAGGCCTATCGTCACGCCTGCGCCGTCATGATCACCGCGCAGGAAATTCTGGTGGACAACAGCGGCTACCCGACGGAAGCCATCGGCAAGAACTCGCACGACTACCGTCCGCTGGGACTCGGCTACGCCAACCTCGGCGCGCTGCTCATGGCCGCGGGCCTGCCCTATGACTCCGACGCCGGACGCGACTACGCCGCCTGCGTCACCGCCATCATGTGCGGCGAGGCTTATCTGCA
>DAIRTY010000200.1:0-3850 GCA_036803645.1 Acidobacteriaceae bacterium
CGGGAGTTTGTGGGAGAAAGGGACGGGCGGTTGTGGCGGGGCGGAGTGCATCGGGATCCTTCGCGCTCGAAAGACGCGCTCAGGATGACAGCAAAAACAAACAACGGCTCAGCGGGAGCGGACGTGGCTAGAGGGAGCGGACGATCTGGGCGGCGATGGATTCGACTGGGACGGTGGGACGCTGGGGGCTGTCGCGGGCGGGGTCGTAGTAGAGGAGGTGTCCGCAGTTCTCGCAGGTCATCAGCGTCTGGCTGGAGGGGGAGTCGGCGCTGTTGTCGCGCAGGTCGTTCCAGCGCTGCGGGCGGACCATCATCTGGCAGGCGGAGCACCTCTGGTTGAGGGCCTGGGAGACGGCGGTGCCCTTGGAGCGGCTGATGCGGTCGTAGATGGAGAGGGAGTCTTCTCCGGTGGGGCTTTGGGCGATCTGGGTGCGCAGAGCGGCGCGCAGGGCGTCAACTTCGGCGAGGGCGGCGCGGTCGCGGGCGAGCAGTTCATGGATGCGGGCGCGTTCCTGTTCGAGGGTTGCGGCGGCGTCGGCGACGGCCTGATCGGCCAGCGTGCGCTGGGCATCGAGAGCTTCGCCGCGTTCCATGCTCTCCAGCTCGGCGTCTTCCAGGCGGTTGATCTCGGCGCGGGCGAATGCAGTCTCGTGCTCCAACGCGGTGACCTGGACGGTGTTGGTGGCAGCATCGATCTTCTTCTGGGTGCGCGCGAGCTTCAGTTTCCGGTCTGCGATCTCGGACTCCTGACGGCGGCGGAGGGCCTCTTCGTTGGCGATGAGGTCGAGTACGATGGCGCGCTGGCCCACGGTGGCGGTGGCCTTGAGTTCGAGGGCGGCGAGCTGGCGGGGCAGCGCGGCGAGCTGGTCGCGCAGCCGCTTTGCCTCGATGTCGTGGGTCTGCAGGACGACGAGCTTGGCGAGATCGGGATGCATGGAAGGCCCTTTCAACAACATCCGTTGGCGGCGGATGACGCGACGACGCCGAACGCGCGGACTGCGGAAAACTTCGAGTCTAGCACGGGCTGTGCGATCTTCCGCTGCGGCGAGGCCGATGGGCCGGGAACTGGAGGGCAGGCAGCGACTGAAGTGCGGCCCCGGAGCGCGCCGGCGAAAGTTCTAAAGAAGGCACCCCTACAGACGATAGACAACCACTGGTTACTATTTTAATAACGATTGGTTACCTTTTTGACGTATTTTGTTGTCTGGAGGCAGTGTAGTCTTCAAGGGAAGTATTAGATTTGCAAAGTAAACTTTGCAGATTGTTTCAATTGCATTCCTTTCTCCTGTTCGACAGCCTGCTTTCCGGGGCTTACGGTCTGTGTGCAACCAGCACAAGGGGTTTCTCCTTGGCACCCGTTAAATTGCTTCTCGTTGATGACGACGAATCGGTCCTGACCGGACTGGGGGCCGTCCTCGAGGCGCATGAGTTTGAAGTCACGACCGCGTCGAGTGTGATGGAGGCGTTGCGGCACATCGCAAGCGAGAGCTTCGACGTTCTGCTGAGCGACCTGCACATGCCGGGCGACGGCGACGGGCTGATCGTTATCGGCGCGATGCGGCACGCCAATCCAAAGGCGGTGACGCTGCTGCTGAGCGCCAACCCCGACATGACGAAGGCCTCCGCTGCCATGCTGCGCCATGTGGACGATATCGTCACGAAACCGGTGAAGCCCGATTCCATCGTGCAGGCGATCCGGCAGCGGCTGGCGCAGGAGAATCCGTTGCCTCACAGCCTGACCATCGAGTCGGCGGCGGCCGTGCTGGAACGCGAGAGCGCATCGGTGACACAGGCGTGGCTGCAGGCGATGAAGGAGACAGGCGGCCTGACGGCGGTGCCCATGACGGAGGAAGAGCAGTGCGATTATCTGCCCGATGCGATCGACGAGATTGTGTACCGGCTGCGCTATCCGCAGCGGCTGGGATCGATGACGCTGTTCTCGATGGCGGCGCTGCAGCATGGCGTGCGGCGGCGGCGGCAGGGCCTGGGTGCAACGGTGCTGGTGGAAGAGGCGCGTGCGCTGCAGGTGGCGCTGTTCCAGGCGGTGCAGCACAATCTTGACCTGATCGGTGTCGGCCAGTTGTCCGGGACCCTGATGGTGATAGCGGACGAGGTGAATGCGCAACTGCTGCAAAGCCTCTCGGGTTACGAAAACGAGAAGCCCGTCGGCTTCCCGCAGGACAACCGGCCAGCGCTGAAACGGGAGACAAGCCGCGGGCCGGAACCTGTGGGATTCGCGGTCAAGGCCCCCGAGACGACCATCTTTGTCCGCAAATATATGAGTTCCAGACTGTCCTCATAGAGCGAAATCGACATCGATGTGCCGGGTGGCGAGAACAACAACAGCGAAATGCGGGGGGCCCTCCACTGCGCAACGGACGATGAAACCGTCCGCTGCTCCGGCCGGGATGACGGCTTTGAGAGTGGGAATAGCGATACGGATTATGCACCAGGGACCAGAATCGGCAACCCTTCGGATAGTGGGCGCGCAGGCAGCCGATGCCGCCTGCGGAGTACGCGGCGAGGGTTCCCATTGCACGCAATCCGCGTCTTAACTGGACAGAATCATGTATTCTTAAGAAGATGGCACGCATTTGGGCGTGAATCGACGCGAAGGAGAACCAGCATGGCAGAGAAAATAAAGAAGGCAAAGGCCCCAGCAAAGCTACGGACGAGCACGGCTTCAGTCAAAACAACAGTGGTGACGGCGGCGGCGGTTGGCAAACCTGAGACGGCGAAGACGCCATCCAGCGAAGCGATCGCGAAACTGGCCTATCGCTACTGGAAGGAGCGCGGCGCGAATAATGGTCAGGACCGGCAGGACTGGCTGCGCGCCGAACGAGAGCTAAAGGGCGCGTGAAGCGGATTCTGGGCAGGACGGTGGCAGGGCTGATCGTGGCACTGGTATTCCTGTATGTGGGGGACTGGTCGGTGTGGCGGTTGCGCGTGGCGCGCGGCGGCGGGATGGGGTCGGTGGTGGTGAGCAACATCGTGGTGCTGCCGCTGAAGGACAATAAGGAAGAGTACGACTGGGGAGGGACGGCGGATGCGAGTTGCAGCCGCTCCATCTTTCCCCAGGCCGGGAGTGGGGCGTGCTGGTGGCTGCGACGGCATAATGTGGTCTTCGAGCGGTGAGGGGCGCGGGAGGGGCGTGTTGAAAGAAGAAGCAGATTCCTCCGCTACGCTACGGAATGACAAGAGTGCTAGTGCGGGGTGGGATTGGGTGAGGTGGATGGGAGCGGATAGTTTTCCTGAACCAGGGCGAGGGCCTGCTCGGGGGTGGTGATGGAGCCTTCGAGCTGGGCGTCCTCGGCGAGGGCGAGCATGGGTTTGAACTGCGGGGAGGGACGGTAGCCGGCGGCGATGAGGTCGCGCCCGGTGACGAGCGGCGCGGGGCGGAGATCGGGGGTGGGTTCGGCTTCGAAGTGGGCGCGGGCGAAGTTGTAGCAGGTGAGGTCGCCGTGCGCGGCAGAGGCGTCGAGGCGGTGCAGGGCGAGATGCTCGTCGAATCGGGGCAGGCGGAGGAAGCGCTTGAGGGGGGACTGCTTCATCTGGAGAACGTCGCCGAAGCGCATGTGGTTTGCGATGAGGGAGAGAATCTGACTGGTGTCGTCGCCTGAGAAGCGCAGGCGGGCGAGGATGGTCTCACTGATGCGGACTCCGGCCTCGACGTGGCCGTTGAAGCGGATACGGTCGGGCTTTTCATTGCTGCCGGGGATTGTGGGTTTGGGCGGCTGGTAGGTGGCGGGCTTGCCGATGTCGTGCAGCAGCGCGGCCCAGGCGAGGGTACTTCGTACCGTTCTCGACGCTTCGCGTGAAGCACTTCGTGCCGTTCTCGACGCTTCGCGTGA
>DAIRTY010000201.1:0-3818 GCA_036803645.1 Acidobacteriaceae bacterium
CCGTAGCGTCTTGGACGGTAGAGAGTGCGAGCCTAGTGGCCAAAGGCGTAGGTCAGCTTGATGAATCCACTGTCGACTCCGGGGTTGGAGTAGGCGGTATTCTTGTTGGAATAGTGCTGCACCTGATACTCCAGCCGCACCGAGCGGTTGTGCGTACGGAAGAATTCGAGGCCCGCGCCGAACTCGAAGGTGTAGTTGAACGATCCAGTGCCTTCGCCCGGGACGTCCTGAGTCGAGAACATATACCCCGAATAAGAGCTAAAGGTGAGTTGCAGTCGGCGTCGCGGCATCAGGTTGAAGCGCATGCCCGCGGGCGAGAAGCCCTGCACGGTCACGGTGCGGCGACTACAGGTGTCGATCACTTCGCCGGAATATGGCTGGGGGCCTGATGGGCCGGGTACGCTACCACTGAATTGAACGGTAAGGGCAGTGCACCGCATCACGGCGCCGTTCTGAGTTTCGGATGTCGTTGAGGAGTATGTCTGGGACGATGTTATCGTCTCGGTCAAGACCGGGTCGGACTCCAGCATCCCCGGCCTCATCTCTGCCGTGTAGCTGAAGTTCCACAGTCGCCGGTTCAACAGACGCCGCTGATACTGAAAGCCGATGGCTCCGATCTTCCGGTTCCGCGCAGAGCCGAGGATGATGTGGCTGGAATCGTTGGAGTATTCGACGAAGCTGCTGAAGGTGTTGAGGCGGCTGTACATTCCATCGGTCGGCGGCTGGGCCACTGCCGTCAGCGCAAGGCAGAGCAGCAACGCGGGCGGGGCGAGTTTCTCTAGTCGCATTCAAATCCTTGCGTTGCAAAGATATGACCACTTTACAGCATGCTGCAGAGCGGCAACCAGTCGCATTCGCCGCCATGCTGCCAACGCTGGGTGCGGAACAGACATCTAACCCGGAAGGTGGCGAAGATCGGGGCCACAGGACGAACCTTCAACCGGGAGTACAGCGATGGCAACGGCACAAAAGTCTCACGATTCTGCGCACGACCTTTCGACGGAAGATCGCAAGGAGATGAAGGCTTCAACGTATGCATTCCCGGCGCAGCGCAAGGAGCCGCTCAACGACGCTTCGCATGTGCGCAACGCGATCGCGCGCTTCGATCAGGTGAAGGATGTCACCGACAGCGAACGCGAGGAGGCCTTCCATCACATCCAGGCCGCGGCGAAGAAGTTTGGCGTGGAGATGACGGAGACCCACTGGAAGCAGCTCGGCCGCAAGCCGCATACGGCGAACTCCGCGCAGAAGTAGACAGTCGCGCCGCAGGTTCGCTAGGTCTCTGACCGTGTGAATTTGTACGATCCCACCCTTGCGGCAAGAGCAAGTACGCCGCAAGGATGGGGCACCCACTTTGGTACAACAATAGGCGGGCAGAAGACCTAGCCGGCCTTCTCGGTCAGCTCGGCCCAGCGGGCGTAGAGCGCGTCAGCGGCGGCCTGCGCTATTTCCATCTCGTGCAGCGCTGCGGTCAGCGCGACGGCGTTGGTGGCGACGCCCGGATCGTCCAGCAGATCGCGCGCTGCGTTCAGGCACTCGTCGGCGGCCTGCACGCGGTCTTCAATGGTGGCATACTCGCGCGCTTCGAGGTAGGAGAGCTTCTTCTTGCTTGTGTTGGGCGAGGCGGGAGCGGTCTGCGCGGGCGTTGCGGTCGCATCAGCCGAGCTGCCATCACTGTTTGCCGCGCCTTGCTCGCGCTGCCACTGCTCCCACTGCGAGTAGTCCGCAAATGTCTCCGCGTTACCCAATCCATCGAGTCCAAGCACAATCGTCGAGACGCGGTCGAGCATGTAGCGATCGTGCGTCACCAGCACCAGCGCGCCGGTGTACTCGAGCAGCGACTCTTCCAGAATCTCCAGCGTCGCAATGTCGAGGTCGTTCGTAGGCTCGTCGAGCAGAAGCAAGTCGGCGGGTTCGAGCATCAGCCTGGCGATCAGCACGCGCGCGCGTTCGCCGCCGCTGAGCCGTTCGATAGGCTGATTGAGCTGCTCACTGGTGAACAGAAACTTCGCCGCGTAGCTGGCGACATGCACCACGCGCCCCTGGTAGACAACCGAGTCGGAGTCCGGCGTGAGCGCTCGGCGCAGCGTCACTCCCTCCTCCAACTCGCGCATCTGCGAGAAGTAGACGATCTTCAGCGCCGCCGCTTTTTTGATTGCGCCTGCCGTCGGTTCCAGTTCGCCGGAGAGCAGGCGCAGCAGCGTCGTCTTGCCGCTGCCGTTGGGCCCGACCAGGCCGACGCGCATTCCATTGGTGATGAGGAAGTTCAGCCCCTCGACAATTTTCTTCTCGCTCGCGCCCTCACCAAAGCTAAGGGCAACGTCTTCAAATTCGACGAGGCGCTTGGTCTGGCGATCGGTCGCAGCAAAATCAATCCCCGTCGTCGAAGTCTGCGAGCGCAGGTTTACATCGCGCAACTGACCGATCAGGTCCTGCGCGTTGTCGATGCGCGCCTTGGCTTTGGTAGACCGCGCTTTCGGCCCACGCCTCAGCCACTCGACCTCAATCTTGACGCGGTTCTTCAGCGCGTCCTGCAACTTCGACTGCGCCTCCATGTAGGCCTGCTTGCCTTCGATGAACTTCGAGTAGCTTCCCTTCACGCGCAGCAGTCCATCTGCGTAGACGCGGTTCAACTCAACGATCTCGGTGGCTACATTCTCCAGAAAATAGCGGTCGTGGCTGACCATCACGCAGGCGAAGCTGGCCTGATTGAGCAGCTCTTCGAGCCACGCAATGCCGGCGAGATCGAGATGATTGGTCGGCTCGTCGAGCAGCAGAACATCGGGGTGCGTGACGATGGCCTCGGCAATCGCCAGCCGTTTGCGCCAGCCGCCGGAGAGCGTCGCCGCCTCGGCCGCAAGATCGGGAAATCCAGTCCGTCCGCCCGTCTCGCGCAGGCGGCCCTCGTGCTCAGCCTCGGCGACGTTGGTACGCAGCAGTGCGGCTTCGAGCACATCGCGCACCGTAAGTCCCGGCGCGAAGTTCGACTCCTGCAACACATACGCAATGCGCGCGCGCTTGCGCGTGGCCACGTCGCCGGAGTCGGCCTCCTGCTCGCCCGCCAGAACGGCCAGCAGCGTCGATTTGCCCGCGCCATTCGGCCCGATCAGGCCGATGCGGTCGCCGTCGGATACGGGAAAGCTGATCTCTTCGAAGAGCGGCACAGCGCCAAATCGCTTCGACAGGCCCTGCGCATTCAGAATTGGCGGCATCCAACCAGTCTACCGTGCGAACAACAACTTAACACCGATCCACACCGATGAGACCGATCAGAAACCGAAAATATATTCGCAAGATTAGCACAAAAGCAAAAACAGATTGCATGGCGTAGCCGTTTCGGCTACAGTCGATATGGAGGTGTCCGATGCGTCATGTTTCGCTGCGTGAGTTCCGAACCCGCGGCTCAAAGGCTCTCCAGCAGGTTCGCACCGGCGAGACTGCGCTGTTGGTAGGCCAGAACGGCCCTGCATACTTTCTGGTTCCAATCCTTGGCAACGTTGTTCAGGAGGATCGCGAGTTGAGGCGAGCCATGGCCAAGTCAAGCCTGCGCGAGGGATGGCGTCTCGCCGAGTCGGCGGGTGGCATCAGCGACAAGGAGATTGGCGAGGAGATCGCTCAGGCACGCGGATCTCGACGGCTGCGGAAGGCCGGATGAGGCTCGCCGTTCTGGACACGAACGTCATCGTCTCGGCTGGAATCCAGCCCGGTGGCGCGCCCGCAAAGCTCCTGATGGACTGGGTGCTGGAGGGAGCGGTGCAGGTGGTCACCAGCCAGTCCGTCGTTGCCGAGGATCGCGAGGTGGGGCGTCGCCCAAAGTT
>DAIRTY010000202.1:0-3805 GCA_036803645.1 Acidobacteriaceae bacterium
CTGAGCATGAGAAGCTTGGCCGCGGAGCCGACGGTGTGGTGGCCGGAGATGCGCGGGGATGGGGCCTGATGCGAGGCTGTGGGAGGGACTGGATGCGGCTGAGGGGTCAAGCTAGTTCCCATCGTCTTTGGAGGCGAGAGATTCGAAGAGGAGATCGCTGGGGCGAGTGCGGCCGGATGGGCGCGCGGGAGCGGATGGAGATGGAGCGGGTGCGGGCTTGCGGGCGGACTTGGACGCGGCGGAGCTTCTGGGTGCGACAGGCTGGGAGAGCATGGTGGCGAGGGCGGCGAGATCGCGGCGCAGATTGCGCAACTGCTTTGTGTCGGGGAGATCGGATGCGATGAGGGAGAGCTGCGGGCCCTTCTGCCTGAACTCTGCCTTGAGCACCTGGCGCGCTCCGGGGATGGTGTATCCCTCGTCCTTGAGGAGGGTCTTGACGCGCAGGGCGAGTTCGACGTCTCGGCGGCGGTAGAGGCGCTGTCCGGTGCCTCCCTTGTTGGGCTTCAGTTGGGGGAACTCACTCTCCCAGAAGCGGAGGACGTATGCGGGGACCTCGCAGAGGCGGGCGACCTCGCCGATGCGGAAGTAGAGTTTGTCTGGGATCTCCGACGATTGCGCGCCAGAGCCATGCGGAATGCCGCGGATTGGCTGGTTGCGTGCCATTGGGCAGGCCGAACCCTTCCTTGAGATGAGACCTGAAATACTAAACCTGAATCAACTCAGGTATACCCCTGCGCGGGAAAACAAACAAAAGAAAATACGGGGATCCTTCACTTCGTTCAGGATGACAGACTGAAATCCGGATACTCCTATACTGAATTCTCTTTAGAAGGGATTGAGTTTGGCGAGGCCCTTCTTCTTCTTGTGCTTGCTGGAGGACTCGTCGGCTTTGTCGAAGGCTGGCTTGGGCTTCTTGCCGTCTGCGGGGGCAATCTGCGCGGGCGGCTGCGAACCGGGAGCAGCTTCGTTGACGGCGTCTGGCGCGGCGTCAGGCTTCTCGATTGGGGCCGTAATGGTTGCGTTGGGCGGGCCGGCGAGTTTAATCCCTCCCATATTGTCGTTCGGGTTCTGTTGGGCTGAGCCGCTGGCGGGCGAAGCCGTTGCGGGCGCGGGGGACTCAGAGCCGGGGAAGACGGGAGGCGAGGCTGGTGCAGCGGATGGCGCGGGCGAAGCGGAGGAGGGCTGCACGATCTCGATGCCCATGGAAGATCCGCTGGAGGCGGATGCGGGGGTTGCTTCGGAGACGCTGGTGACCGCGGCGGAGTCGCTGGATGCGCCAGCGCCGGCGGCGGGTACGTCCTGAAATGCGAGCGGCGCGGCGGTGATCGGAGCCGTTGCGGGGGCAGACGAGCCGGTGGCGGACGGAGCGATCGGGGCAGCCGCCGCAGAGGTTCGCGGTGCGTAGGCCGCGGGATTCATCGAGGTGTTGAAGTCGACGATGACCTGCCGGGTGATCGTGGGAGCGAATGTGGGCTTGACGTCTTCCAGCGGAGGTTCTCCGAGGGTGGCGGCCTGCACGGTGTCGGCCTGGTGCAGGAAGAGCAGGGTTGCGCGCTTGCTGAGCGTGTATTGACCGCGGCTGTTCTCCAGCGCGTCGCTGGCTGCAACCTGCTCCGGCGTGGGGGTTGGAATGGGAAGGCCCATGCCAACGATGCGGTCTCGCGCGTCCTCGACGTGCGCCGCGGCGGGGTGTTCGAGCACGACCTTGCTGTAGGCGGCGTAGGCCTGGTCGTCGTAGATCTTCAGCAGACGCGCCTTGCCCGCCTCGGGGAGCTTGAGGGTGCGGACAAAGCGCGCCTCGGTCTCGAAGGCATCGCCCAGGTTGACCAGCACGTCGTCCATGTGGCTGTAGAGCGGATAGGTATCGACGACGGTCTGGTATCGGGCGATGGTGGCGGGCCAATTTGCGTGGGTTGCGTAGAAGGCGGCGATATCGGCCTCGCGCGAGGCCAGTGTCTCCTGCACCTCGCGCAGATGCTGTTTGGCCTCGGGAACCCGCGTGGAATCGGGGAACTGCTGCAACATCTGGCGATAGGCGGTTTCGGCCTTGACGATGTTGGTGTCGTCGCGGTCGGGCTTGTCCATCTGCTTGAAGTAGATGTCGCCGATGCGCATCTGGGCCTCGGCGGCCTCGGGCGAGTTAGGGAAGAAGGTGATGAAGTCGGTGTACTCCTGCTCGGCCTGGGTGAGGGCAGCGGGGCCGCCTTCCTTGAACCAGCTATCGGCGACGCCGAGCTTGGCGCGCATCATGTACTGCGAGTCGGGATAGGTGTTGAGCAGGGTCTGAAGGTCAAGGCGGGCAACGTCGTAACGACCGTGCTTCACCGCGTCCATGGCCTTGTCGTAGAGCGCCTTGTCGGGGAGCTTGGCGTCCTGCGTTGCAATCGGATTGACCTTCTTGATCTTCTTGTCCTCTTGCTTGGTGTCCTTGGAGACGACGACCTTCTCATCTTTCTGCTTGCGAACCTTGGGGGCCTTTGGGACGGGAGCCATGACATATGGTCCGGCGGCGGGCGTCGAGTTGGTCTGCGCCGGTGCGCCCGTTGTCGGATTGGTCGCTTGCGCGAGCGCAGCAATCGCGGATGTCAGAAGTAGAGCCACTGCGAGGCCGGTGGCAAGCGCGAGGCGCAGCTCAGGGAGAAAGGAACGCGTGTCGCTGTGGAGAAGCTGAATCCTGCAGGAGGTGGTGCTTAGCGTCATGCTTGGAACTCCATCTGCCTCGTAGTGCAACGTTCTGGCGGGCGCGCACTCGGCGATATGCGGCTGCACTCTATTCTAGAGCAGTTTCGCGGAAACCGTGGTCCTTCGGCGCATCTCTCAAGGTCAAGGCCGTGGCAAAAATGCCTGGGTCGTGGTGCTAATCCGCAACAACCGCTGCGCTAACCCGCCGGAGCCGCGGCACGGGCAACGCGCAACAGCTCGATTGCGTTCTGCTGGGTGCGGTCTTTTTCGAAGACGGCAGAGCCTGCGACCAACATGTCGGCACCGGCCTGAACCACGGAGGCGACTGTATCGAGAGCGACGCCGCCATCGACCTCGATGCGGAAGTTGAGGCCCATCTGCTTGCGCAGCGCTGCAAGACAGGCGATCTTCTCGACGGCGAGCGGGAGGAACTTCTGTCCGCCGAAGCCGGGATTGACGCTCATGACCAGGACGAAGTTCACCATGGGGAGGACTTCGATGAGCGTATCGACGGGCGTGGCGGGGTTGATGACAACGCCGGGCAGGACGTTGAGTTCGCTGATGTGCTGGAGGGTGCGATGCAGGTTGCGGCAGACCTCCTGATGGACGGAGATGAGGTTGGCACCGGCCTGGGCGAAGGCTGAAATGTAGTCGTCGGGGTCCTCGATCATGAGGTGACAGTCGAGGGGGAGCTTGGTGATGGGACGCAGCGCCTTGACGACGGGCGGGCCGAAGGTGATGTTGGGGACGAAGTGTCCGTCCATGACGTCGATGTGGACGATGGTTCCGCCGCCGCGCTCGGCTGCGGCTACTTCATCGGCGAGGTGGGCAAAGTCGGAGGCGAGGATGGAGAATGCGAGTTCGATCATGGGGTCAGGTTCGAGGCGCGAGGTTCGAGGTGAAAGGTGCGCTGGGGGAAGTGTATCAGTGGACTGGTTCGACTGGCGTTGGCGGCGGATCGCGATGGGATTCGGGCGTGGGTATGGGGTCGCCGAGGGAGATGCGGGCGGCGGCGTTGAGGATGCGGCGGATGGGCCAGTAGGATTTGTCGGTCGCTTCTTCTCTTGGGAAAAAGACTTCGCCGGTGCGCTGCTTCTCCGGGCGGTAGTACCAGCGGCGGAGG
>DAIRTY010000203.1:0-3773 GCA_036803645.1 Acidobacteriaceae bacterium
ATATTAATTGTATCAAGCGGAGCATAACTACTATGCCAACTATTTTTCGGAGGGATGTGGTTGATGGGGTGGGAGTTAGGGGAATTTTTGGGTGTCGAGGGGCTTGACAAGCGGATTTGCTGGGGTTTTTGGGGAAAGAAAATGCGGGGGTGGGTTTGGGCTGGACCCCACATCTCAAAAACGAGATGTGGTGCAGCCGCACCCGCATTTGTGTTGGTTCAGGTTTGGGCCATCCGCCCGAGTTTTGTTTTGTTGCTGTACTAATGGTTTAGTGCTGTTAAAGTCACTGTGTTTGCAAAACAAGCAATGAAAGGTTCGTCATGCGTATCGTCGACCTGCGCGAAATCACAGCGCCGATCTCCAGTCCGATTGCCAACGCATTCATCGATTTTTCCCGGATGACCTGTTCGCTGGTCGCCGTCGTCACGGACGTGGTGCGCGATGGCAGGCCAGTCATCGGGTATGGATTCAACTCCAACGGACGCTATGGCCAGGGCGGACTGATCCGCGAGCGTTTTGCGCGCCGCCTGCTGGAGGCACCGCCGGCAAGCCTGCTGAACGATGCCGGCGACAATCTGGACCCCGACCGCATCTGGGCCGTGCTGATGCACAACGAGAAGCCCGGCGGGCATGGCGAGCGCAGCGTCGCGGTTGGAACCATCGATATGGCGGTGTGGGACGCCGTGGCCAAGATCGCGGGAGTGCCGCTCTTCCGGCTGCTTGCGACGCGCCACGGCATGCAGGCCGATCCGCGCGTCTTCGTCTATGCCGCCGGAGGCTACTACTATCCCGGTAAGGACCTGGCCGCCTTGCGCGCGGAGATGCGCAGCTATCTGGACCGCGGATACACCGTGGTGAAGATGAAGATCGGCGGCGCTGCCATCGACGTAGACCGCGAACGCATCGAGGCCGTGCTGGCGGAGATTGGCAGCGATGCACAGCTTGCCGTGGATGCGAACGGCCGCTTCGATCTGGAGACCGCGATCGCCTACGCCAAGATGCTGCGCCAATATCCTCTCTTCTGGTACGAGGAGGCAGGCGATCCGCTGGATTACGCGCTGCAGGCGGCCCTGGCGGAGTTCTACCCCGGCCCCATGGCCACCGGGGAAAATCTCTTCAGCCATCAGGACGCGCGCAATCTCCTGCGCTACGGCGGCATGCGCCCGGACCGCGACTGGCTTCAGTTCGACTGCGCTCTGTCCTACGGCCTGTGTGAGTATCTGCGGACCTTGCAGGTGCTGAAGACTGCCGGATGGTCGCCGCGCCGCTGCATTCCTCACGGCGGGCACCAGATGTCGTTGAACATTGCAGCCGGGCTCGGACTGGGCGGGAATGAAAGCTATCCCGACCTCTTCCAACCCTACGGCGGATTTCCCGACGGCGTCCGCGTCGAGGGCGGCTTCATTACCATGCCCGATCTGCCCGGCATCGGTTTTGAAGGAAAGGCCGATCTCATCCGCGTGATGCGGTCGCTTGCGGAGTAGCCACACCATGCCTGAAAAAATTTCCAGCGCAGCATCTCCGGCCTCTCGCCGCCCCCTGCTGGGACCGTTGTGGCTGCAGGTTCTGGTGGCCATCGTGCTCGGCGTTCTCGTGGGAGTGTTCTTCCCCCGCCAAGCGGTCGCGCTCAAGCCGCTGGGAGATGGATTCGTCCGGCTGATCCGCATGACGCTTGCGCCCATCATCTTCGCCAGCGTTGTGATAGGCATCGCCAGGATGGGCGACCTGAAGGAAGTGGGGCGCGTGGGCGTAAAAGCGCTGGTTTACTTCGAGGTGGTCTCCACGATCTCGCTGCTGATGGGGCTGCTTGCCGTGACACTGCTGCATCCTGGCCGGGGAATGAATATCGATGCGGCCACGCTGGATACCAAAGCCATCGCCGGATACACCGCGACAGCCCAGCATCTCGGCGTTACGGACTTTCTGCTGAATATCATTCCATCCAGCATCGGCGATGCCTTTGTCAGCGGCAATGTGCTGCAGATCATCCTCTTCGGCGTGCTGTTTGGGCTGGCGCTCGCGCAGTTCCGCGAGGCAGCGCGTCCGCTGGTCAATCTGCTGGACCTCTTTCTGCGCGGCCTCTTCGGCATCGTGCGCTTTGTGATGCGCCTTGCGCCCATCGGCGCCTTCGGAGGCATGGCATACACCATCGGCCAGTATGGCCTGCGCAGCTTGAAGCCGCTGGCGCAGTTCACCGCCGAGGTCTGGTTTGTCTCCATCGTCTTCGTGGTGGTGGTGCTGGGTGGCATCGCGCGGGCAGCCGGGTTCAGCCTGTTCAAGCTGCTGCGTTATTTCCGCGAAGAGATTCTCATCACCCTTGGCACGTCCTCGTCGGAAGCGGTGATGGCCCCCCTGATGCTCAAGCTGGAGCAGCTCGGCTGCGAGCAGTCCATGGTCGGCATGGTGATGCCCGCGGGCTACACCTTCAACGCGGGTGGCACCGCCATCTACCTCAGCATGGGCGCGATCTTCATCGCCCAGGCCACCAACACGCACCTCAGCCTGGCAGACGAGCTGGTGGTTCTGCTGGTGCTGATGCTCACCTCCAAGGGATCGGCCGGGGTCGCCGGAGCGGGCTTTGTCACCCTGGCCGCGACGCTATCGACCATGCACCAGATCCCTGCCGCTGGCCTGGTTCTGCTGCTCGGGGTGGAGCAGTTCACCAATGCTGCGCGCGCCGTCACCAACATCATCGGCAACGGAGTTGCAACCATCGTGGTCGCCAAGTGGGAACATGCCTTCGACAATCGACGTGCGACGCTCATCCTCAATGGCGGTCCATTGAACTCCGAAAGCACGGAAACAGCGGGGAACATGCGAAAGATGTGACTGGCAGCGGCGTTGCCAAGGACTCATCCGCGTGGATGAGCGCCCATGCGTTGCCCCATCTGGCCCAACGCCAGCAGGATGCCATGGAGCAGCGCTTCCGGGCGGGGAGGGCAGCCGGGAATGTAAACGTCAACGGGAATGACCGCATCCACTCCGCCCAGCGAGGCGTAGTTTGTTCCGAAGATGCCTCCGCTGATGCCGCAGGCACCGACTGCGACGACAACCTTTGGATCGGGCGTCGCGGCCCAGGTCTTGCGCAACGCCAGCTCCATGTTGCGCGTCACCGGGCCGGTGACCAGCAACATGTCGGCATGACGCGGCGAGGCCACGAAGTGAATGCCGAAGCGTTCGATGTCGTGGACCGGGTTGTTCAAGGCAACGATCTCCTGCTCGCAACCGTTGCAGGAGCCTGCGTCCACCTGTCGAATTGAGAGCGAGCGTCCGAGCAGGTGGTGGATAGCCTCTGCGATCCGTTTGGCGGGCTCTTCGGTGCTAGGACCGCTGGTGGCTGACCGCAGCTCGGCGTGGCTGCCGTCGGGATGTAGCGCATATTCGGCGGTAAGAATGAGGTCGCGGCGATCCGCGGCGGCAAGCTCGAAGTGGCGGGTGCTCCGCACAGCGCCATCGGCGGAGGCCTGCTCGCATTCGCCGCAGAAGATGCAGCGGCCGTAGTCCACGGTGACCTGACGCAGGCCGTCGCGGTCGCGGACGGCGATGGCCCCGGTTGGGCAGGCTTCGGCGGCGGGACGCGCGTCGCTCCAGGCGGCGAAGTCGAACTGCGGGCATCCCCGGAACTGCTCGGCCAGGCGAGGCGCAATGCGGGGATAATCGGCCGTCGCGGAACCAACGCTGAGCGATTTTTGCAGGATCTTGAACATGGCGTTACCGGTCCGTCCCCGAATAGGACAAGTTGAAGCTCTTGTTGATGACTGGAAAATCCGCAA
>DAIRTY010000204.1:0-3742 GCA_036803645.1 Acidobacteriaceae bacterium
CGCATCACCATGGATTTTGGCATCTCACTTCAGGGAGGCCGGCATTGGATGCCGGGCCTCGGAGAATGCCATGTCCTTTGGGATTTATGCAGTCGGTTATCTGATCTTCATCGTTGGTGTGGCATACCTCGCGCACCTGTTGCATATCCGGGAGACTTACATCGTGGCTGGCGCCATCATTCTGCTTGGCATCGGCATCGTGACCGGCGTCCAGAAGACGCGCAGCAAGGATCCCAGCTAGACCCCAGCTAGAAACGCCGCCGGTCCGCGAACCGGAAATCGCGCCGCGGATGCGCGCGATTGACGGCGGAGGGCCGCGGAGGTAATACTCAGGAACCGGACCCATCGACCACCCGCATCTCTCGGCGGAGTTCATGGGCCTCGACTTGCTGGCGTCTCTCTGCGCCGGACAAACCAACGCGAAGGCCTGGATGAGACCGATGCAGCCCCGAGGTGCAGCATGAGCGAACTGACGACGACCGTGGACGCAATCCTGAGGAAAAAGACAAGCGGGATCTTGTCGATCGCGCCGGACGACTCCGTGTATCACGCAATCGAGGTGATGGCGGAGAAGGGCGTGGGCGCGCTGCTGGTGATGAAGGGCGCGGAACTGGTGGGAATCCTCAGTGAGCGCGACTACGCGCGCAAGGTGGTGCTGAAGGGACGCATGTCGAAGGAGACGAAGGTGGCCGAGATCATGAGCAGCCCGGTCATCTCCGTCTCGCGCAAGCACACCGTGGGCGAGTGCCTGCGCATCATCACGGACAGCCACATTCGCCATCTGCCGGTGATGGAAGACGACGCCGTGGTTGGCGTGCTCTCCATCGGCGACCTGGTGAACTTCGTCATCACCGAGCAGCAGGAGACGATCCGCCACCTGCAGGCCTACATCTCGGGATAGCGAACGAAGCCGATTTGCAGGATGCCCCCGTCCTTCGCGTTCTTTGCGAAATGGGTGGGCTGCGACTTGCCGGAATGGCTATGGCGCGTCGTCGGCGGAGTCGTTCTCTTCGACCAGCGAGGCTGAGCCTACGACGTCGAATGTCATCGGGTCGCCTCCGGTGGGCTGGAGAGTGACGCGCATGGGTTCGCGCTGCCAGACGGCCAGCTTGCAGACGGGCGAGGCGGGCGTGGACTGGGGCCACTTGCCGATCTGCTTCTGCACCACGGCACGACGTGCTCCGAGTTGCGCGACGATGGCAAAGAGACCTCCCTTGGCGGTGTCGGCGGTGCCACAGTAGGCCGCGTAGTCGCGGAACCAGACCGCGTCGGAGACCTCGGCGTCGAAGTCCGGCAGGTGCAGCGGACCGATGTGGCCGGTGGTGCGATCGACCAGCAGCCAGGGGCCGGGCTGCCAGCTCCAGCGCGGGGCTGCGTCGCCGGGCAGCGCGTCGTTCAGGCGCAGCGCGCGGCGGACGGTGAAGCTGCGGTCGGTGACGTCGTGGGCGTCGCCCGTGGTCCACTCCTTCTGGTGGCCGTCGACGGTGAGCGGGCGGACCTTCAGCATGATTGCGTCGCTTGGTTTGCCGGTTGCGGGCCCGGTTTCGGGCGGCGTGTAGGGGACCCGCCGCACCGCGCCCAGCGCCACGACGTGGACCTTGGCGGGCGCGGCGAAGGCGATGGGTTGCGATAGGGGCAGGAGGCCCAGTGACAGCAAAGCGAGCGGCAGTAGACCGAGCGTCCAACCCGGCAGACGCACAGGAGCGGAACGAAATATCTGCATGCGCGGCAGAGTAGCGCGTATGGCGCGCGGAAGCAAGCAGTGTTTTCCCCAGCGGCGGCTGCGGCGCGGAGTTTTGCAGAGGCGCGGCATTTCCGTGGAGCGGAGCGGCGTAGTATCGTTGTGGCAGGACGCTGGCGGGCAACCGCCGGGCATTGCGGCTGATGTTGGAGCATACAGTACCGGCAACGCTGAACCACCAACCGCAGCAACCATTTTCAAGCAGTCAGGAAAGGAAACAAACGAACCATGTGGAAACCGAACCAGGCTGGACCGCTCCCACCCTCTACCCCTGAGCCGACGCGTCCGTCGGCGCCGGCGCCAACCATCTACGAGTCCAGCACACCAAGAGCGGCAGCGCCCGTCGCCAGCCCGGTTGCGCCAAGCGGCGAACAGGCCACCATCGGCAAGTCGCTCTTCGTGAAGGGCGAGGTCTCCGGTTCGGAGTCGCTCTACATCGACGGCAAGGTGGAAGGCACCATCAACCTGCCCGGCAACCGCGTCACCGTGGGCCGCAACGGACAGGTGGCGGCCAACATCATGGCGCGCGAGGTGGTGGTGCTGGGCAAGGTGCGCGGCAACGTGAATGCCAGCGACCGCGTCGACATCCGCAGCGAAGGCTCGCTGACCGGAGACGTGACCGCCGCGCGCATCTCCATCGAGGACGGCGCGTACTTCAAGGGTGGCATCGACATCCGCAAGCCGGGCGATAGCAAGAACGGCCATGGCACCGTGGCTGCCGCAGAGCCCGCCGCAATCACCCCCAACCCAACTTTACCCATGGCGTAGAGCGGCGCGCAGAACTCGTGCGCGGCTTTCTCGTACAGCAAAAACTAAAGTGGCCCTGGCGAGTTTGCTGGGGCCGCTTTGCGTTCCGGAGCCACTCTACACCGGAGGATAGATCGAAGCCATCGCTCAGATTGGCTCAACCTGGCTCACTGGCTACGGAATCAGCAGAGCCTTGCCGGTGGTCTTGCGTCCCTCCAGATCGCGGTGGGACTGGGCGGCATCGGCCAGCGGGTAACTGTGTTCGAGGCGCAGCTTGAGTCTGCCGTCGGCGACCCAGCCGAGCACATCGCCCGCGCGCATGGCAAGCTCCTCGCGGGTTGCGGTGTAGTCCTTCAGCGTGGGACGCGTGACGTAGAGCGAGCCGCGCGTGGAGAGCTGGATAGGTCGAAGGGCGGAACCGCGCCGCTCGAACCGCCGAAGAGGACGAGGATTCCGCGCGGGTGCAGGCAGGCCAGGCTGCCATCGAAGGTCGTCTTGCCGACGGAGTCGTAGACCACGGGAACGCCCGCGCCCCCGGTAAATTCGCGGACCCTTGCGGCAAAATCTTCGCGCGTGTAAATGATCGTCTCGTCGGCCCCGGCTGCACGCGCCAGCGCGGCCTTCTCGTTGGTGGAGACGGTGGCAAAGACGCGCGCGCCCAGCCGCTTCGCCATCTGGATCAGAAGCAGCCCGACGCCGCCCGCGCCCGCGTGGATCAGCACCGCATCGCCATTCTGAATGGCGTAGGTGGAGTGCGCAAGGTAGTGCGCCGTCATGCCTTGCAGCATCGCGGCGGCGGCCTGGCGCGTGGTGATGACGTCGGGAACCGCAATCAGCCGCTCCACCGGCGCAACCGCAAACTGCGCATAAGTGCCGGGGACGCCGCACCAGGCAACGCGGTCGCCGACTTTGACCGAAGCTGCATCCGGCCCAAGAGCCAGCACGACGCCCGCTGCCTCCTGCCCCGGAATGAATGGTAGCGGCGAGGCGTAGCGCCCCTCGCGCAGGTAGATGTCGATGAAGTTGACGCCGCAGGCCTCGATCTGGACGAGGGCCTCGCCGGGGCCGGGCGTGGGAGTGGGAAGCTCGCGGGGCACAAGCACTTCAGCTCCGCCGGTCTGAGTAATCTGGATCGCTCGCATGGTTCTTCGATGTTACCGCGCGCCGGAGCGTTGCAGAAAGCGAAAGCGCATCCCTGCCTACTCGCCGCGATTCGTTCGCAGCCAGAGCCGGCGCGGACTCGACGCAACGCGC
>DAIRTY010000205.1:0-3693 GCA_036803645.1 Acidobacteriaceae bacterium
CCTTCAGCCGCTATCCGCCACCCCTCGCTCGGAACATTGGCCGGTATATGGCCACATATCCGGCCAATCTCTGCCTATTTTCCCGGTGCACCGAGTTTGCGCACGATTGCGAGGATCTTAGTGAGACGGTTGGAGAGGCGGTCAAGGCAGCGGCGCGGAGCGCCGTCCGACAAGCTGCGCCGGTACATCTCCACTACGTGTTGAGTGGTACGTAGGGAGTCGACTATGCCGTCCAAGCCGGCGTGGGCTGAGGCGACCTGTGGTTTCGGCTGGGGTGCGAGATGGCGGGGCTGCGAGCGGGCCAATTGAAACTCACGCTGCAGGTCGGTGAGAGCGATATCGAGATACAACATGGTCATCTCGGGCGAAGCGTGACCGAGTAACTTCATGACGGAAAGAAACTCTACCCCGGAACGGAGCATCTCGGTGGCATAGGTGTGACGAAGTTGGTGGGGAACGATGCGCTTCGCAATGCCTTCCTCAGCGCACACCACGTGCAGGTATCGACGGAGTTGGCGAATCAAGGCTTCCCGGGTGCTGGGACGAGCCAGCAGGCGGCCATCAGCGGGCAATGGATCGAATGAGCGGAAGAAGCGGAGACGTTGGACGAGTCCGCACACGAAAGAGTCGACGGGGACCATCCGTTCCGTCTTCAACTTTCCGAGAGGCGCCTGAATGGCCCATTGATCGGAGCCGGAGGCGTGGAGGCAATCGAAGGATAGGTCGGCCGTTTCGCCAATGCGCATGCCGGTGTGGCGAAGCAGCAAGAAGACATTGGCGCCCAGATCGTTGCGGCGCAGCAGTTCTTGCTGGAGCCGTTGATCCTGCTCCATGGTGAGCGCGCGCGGCAGACGTCGAGGAGCGCGGGGAATGTCTTGGCGACGGAGTAGTTGGGCGAGTTCGGGAAGCTGTGCGCTCGAAGCCAGTTCCGCCAGAATGCCGCGTAAGAAAATGAGCCGAGTGATGTAAGTGACCGGCGCCAGGGGAGGGACCTGCGAGCGCATCCGGGTCATCCAACCCAGGATGTGAGGATCCCGGCGCAACTGATCGAGAGAGACAACCTCGGGATGGTCGGCGCCGAGATACAGGAGGAAGTTGCGGGCTGTGGCACGGTATTGACGCACCGAGCCGGGAGCCAAGGCGGCGCCCAGAGAATCGATGGCGCTTGCGAATCGATCAGCCAAGGGATGCTGGAGGGGAGCTTGGCGGGAAAGGTTCACGACGGGATCACCGGAATTGGCCGTATGTGCTGTGCGACGGCGCGGGCATACTGCTGGTAGACCTCGAGCGGAGTAACGTGCACGTAAATGAGCGTGGTTTGAATGTGGGCGTGGCCCATGAGCCGCATGAGGGCCGGCAGGCTGACGCCGCCGCGCAGCATATCGGAGGCAAAGGTGTGGCGGAAACGATGCGGGTTGGCGAGTTTCACGCCGGTGGTCTGGCGATGGTAGCGGAACAGGGAGCGTAAGCCCGCCGGCGTCATGCGGGCACCGCGGGCTGGACCCTTGAGAGAGACAAACAGAGGGGGCGTTGGGGCATCAGGCCGTTCCAGCCGCAGATAGTGATCCAGCAGTTGGACGGCTTCGGGAGCCAGGGGCAGCATGCGCGGTTTGTTGCCCTTGCCTGGCACGCGGATCTCCGCTTCCGGCAATCGCAGATCGTCGCGGTTCAGATCCCTCACTTCTTGCGATCTCAGACCCTGCAGGAGCATCAAGCCGACGATGGCCAAATCGCGTGACGTACGGAAGCTGGACCAGAATCGCGCCACATCGTCCACGGACAGTGGAACGATGGTCCGATGGGGCTCTCGCACCCGCAGGCGGCTCACTGCGGGCATGGGCCTGCCAAGGCCCATGGGCGCGCGGCGCCAGTAGTTTATTTGAAACTCGGGAGCAATCTGACGGGGAGCGCCTGGGAAGGTGGCGCGTAGAGCGCGATCGGCGACGGCCACGCGTTGGTTGATGGTGGAACCGGAAAAGGGCGGTTGTTGTGCGGACTGAAAGCGCACGTAGTCCAGCAGGGTGGACTCGGTGAGCGCCTCTTCCGCAATCACATCGGTGTGATGAACGCTTTCCCACCAGCGGAGAAAGTGCAGCAAGTGCTGCGCATAACTTCGGAGCGTGAGGTCCGCTACGCGGCGGAGGCATTCGTAGTCCAGATAGCGATTGACCCACTCGACCTCGCGGCCCGTGGTCTGCTCGACGATGCGGAACGGGCTGCGTGCAGGATTGGCGGTGGGTTGGTGAACGACCCGGAACTTCATGGATGAGCTGCCTCCAACAGCGACTGGAACTGGCGGGCATCGGCGCCGCTGACAAAGAAACTGTTCGGATCGTGACCATCGGGCAGCGAGACACGGCGAGCCGAAATGCCGCGCTCCCGAAGACGTTGGGAGAGGCATTGGGCTGCCTGCTGGCCGCTGCCGTTGGGGTCGGCATCAAAGGCCACATAGACGCTTCGGGGACGGTCGCACAGTTGCTGGAACTGGCGCGCATTGAGATGGGTTCCCAGAGAACAGGTGACGTTTTGAAAACCGGCCTGCCACAAAACGGCATAGTCGAACAGGCCCTCGACGAGGATGACATCCGGGTAGAGCCGGGCCTGCTCCCAGCCGTACAAGCCACCCTTGGAGCCGGGCAGGAAGCGGTGGGGCGGGGCCGACGTCGAAATACTACGGCCATATAGGTTGTCCTCCAACGGAAAGACAATCCGGCGCACGTATGCGTCGTAGCCCACGCCGGTCACCAAACCGACCTGACGCAGAGCCGGCGAAGAGTGACCCAATTGAGACAGCCAACCGCGCAGGCAACCGCCGGGCGCATAGCCGATCCGCATGTGCTCGATCAGTTCCGGCGAGCGGAGTCCGCGTTGGTCGAGATAGGCGACCGCCTCGCCGTGGCGGTGCAACTGCAGGTGATAGAAACGTGCCACTGCCCGCAGCAAAGGCTCGGCGCCGCGCCATTGGTGCAGCAACGTCAGGGCTTGCGGGAACTTCACCTGGTGATAGAGTTCGGCGAAGCGAATCACATCTCCACCGCGGCCGCAGCCATAGCAGAAGAAAAGCTCTTTGTTGGGGTCCACCAGGAAGCTTGGTTTGTGGTCTCCGTGCAAAGGGCACAGCCCCATCCATCGGCCGCGGCTGAGCGGCCGTGCGGGCTGCCAATCATGCGCTTGCAGATAACCCAGGAGTGGAATCTGCTGTTTCAAGTCGTCGAGAGCTTGGCGATTCACGGACTTCTTGCCTCGATCGGCAGAATACGGCAGAGCGCGCCGAGATCCCAGGCAACGATGGTGGGCGCTCGCAAAAAGTGTGGGCCGATGGCTCCCGCCATCACCCAACAGCAGACGCTGAGCAGTCGCCGGTGTGCCCATCGGCGCAAAGTGGACGGATCGGGCGAGCGCGACGGATCCTGGCAGTGCGGAGCAGCCTGTTCCACGGCATCACCGGCGGCGATGTGCTCACAGGCCTGCTGCCGGCAGCGCAAACTGAAAGGCGCCGAAGGCGCCAGCCAGTCAGGCAAGATCGTGAAGGTCTTCCCGCAGGGATGACAGATCCCACGACGCACCCAGATGCGTTCGTGGGTGGCATCGTGGGCTTGGCGGGGCCGCCGTCCATGGCCGATGATCGTGTGATCGCGGCAAACCGGGCATCGCCTCGGGAGGAGGTCCAACGGGATCACCCCGGGTCGATGT
>DAIRTY010000206.1:0-3688 GCA_036803645.1 Acidobacteriaceae bacterium
GCCGCCAACGATCAGCTGCTCGGCGAACCCGACGACGGTGAACCCGGGCGACAACTCGACGATTACGGCGAGCGCAGTCAGCCCGCAGAACCGTCCTCTGACCTACAGCTACAATGCAACGGCCGGATCGATCAGCGGCGTCACTCCATCGGCGATGCTCTCGACGGCGGGCGCGGCACCGGGACCGATTACGGTGACGTGCAGTGTGGCGGATGACAATGGCAAGCAGGCAACGGCAACGACGACTGTGAGTGTGTTGGCACCCCCGCCACCGCCTCCTCCGCCGGTTGCTGCGCTGCCGACAACCAGTTCGCTGTGCTCCACCAGCTTCGAGCGCGACAAGGCGCGGCCGGTGCGCGTGGACAACGAGGCCAAGGCCTGCCTGGATGACGTCACGATGAGTCTGCAGCAGAACCCGAATGCCAAGCTGTCACTGGTTGGTACGGAAGACGCCAAAGAGGCCCGCCGGTCCAAGGGAAAGGTGGCCGCAGAGCGCGCCGCCAATACCAAGGACTACCTGGTGACCGACAAGGGCATCGACGCATCGCGGATCGTGCTCTACACCAGCACGACGGATTCAGAGACGGTGACAACGACCCTGGTTCCGTTGGGCGCAACGCTGGATACCACCGGACTGACGCCGGTGGATGAAAGCAAGATCAAGGTGGAGGGGCGCAAGCCAATCCAGTAACGGACTCAACGCTCGATCGAAGAGGCTGGCAGGGGGAACGCTCCTGCCAGCCTTTTCAGTTTATGGATTGGCCGAGAATGGAGTAAATCTTCGCACGATTCCCACTCGCGCGATGAGACAGCATGAATGGAGCGCCTGGCACCCGGCATCCCACCCATCGCAAAGTACGCGATGGATGGGGCACCCAGCATCCGGCGCGCGCGCGAGTAAGGTTTTCTGCATGGATTGGCTGAGGGTTGACGGACACACGCGACGCGCGAGTTGGAAAGCGGGTTATATTATTAAACGAGAGATATGACTTCGACCTCAGATCGAAATCTCGGCGAAGGCGGCTTGGCGGCGGGGCGTCAGGCGAATGACCGGTATTTTTTCGGGGCGCTGGATAGCTCCGGAGATAACCGGGAGAAGCTGCGCGAGGTGAACTGGGGGGACGAACAGCCGGAGGGGATTGTGCTGGCGTCTCTGGATGCGGCCATCAACTGGGTGCGGAAGAACTCGATATGGCCGATGACGTTTGGGCTGGCGTGCTGCGCCATCGAGATGATGTCGATGGGCGGCTCGCGCTACGACATTGCGCGGTTTGGGGCGGAGGTCTTCCGGCCCTCTCCGCGGCAGAGCGACCTGATGATTGTGGCGGGACGGGTTTCGCAGAAGATGGCGCCGGTAGTGCGCCGGTTGTACGAGCAGATGCCGGAGCCGAAGTGGGTGATCTCGATGGGCGCGTGCGCCACCTCGGGCGGAGTCTTCAATAATTATGCGGTGGTGCAGGGAGTCAACCAAATTGTTCCGGTGGACATCTATGTTCCGGGGTGCCCTCCGCGGCCGGAGCAACTGCTGTATGCGATAACGCTGCTGCAGGAGAAGATCCAGGCGGAGCGTGGGTCCGTGCGGAAGGTACTGAACCTGGCCTGAGGGATTCGGCACAGGGAGGGGTAGGAGAGGAAGGCGGTTTTGGCGGTTGGATTGCGGGGAGGCTGATTTCGAGGTCTGAGGGTGGATTGTTTGGTGGTAAATGGTTCTAAAGTATGAACCAGAGCGCATTTTGCACTGGACAGAACGGGCAACTGCGGTAAACTTTGGATGATCTGCTTACAACAACAACAGTATCAAAGCAAAGGACTCAGTTTGCTCTACAACAAGAGATTTTAGTGGAGGAAGTCGAATGGTATATCACACGTTTCGCAGTTTTGGCCGGTATGTGCTGGCTGCATGCGCAGTCAGCCTTGTAGCCGTAAGCCTGAGTGCACAGACACCTGCCGCACCCGCTCCCGTGTCGGGGACAAACCCGTCTCGCGTGGATATTTTCCTGGGCTACTCGTACTTTGGAGCGCACGGGCGGCTCGCGCCCGCGGGGATTCCGTACTCCTCCATTAGCGAAGGCGCGATCGCCAGCGGCGCGTACTACGCCAATCGATACTTTGGCGCAGAGGCCATCTATACCAACCACCCGGATGGCGTGAACGATGGCGTGTCGGGAATCTCGCTTGGCCCGATCTTCCGCTATCCCATGGAGAACTTCACTCTGTTCGGACATGGGTTGGCTGGCGCCGCGAGGCTTGGCGGCCCGAACAGCGAGGTTCCTGGCTTTGTGGAGCATGAACCGTACACATGGGGTGTTGCGCTGACGGCCGGCGGCGGCGCGGACTACGACCTGCCGTTCTGGGACAACCGCTTCAGCATTCGTCTCTTCGAGGTCGACTATCGCTATATTCACGCTGATTTCGGTCCTTATGTTGGGATTCCGACGGGCGGGGTCCTGGGCGGGCGCACCAATCTGGAAGCAGTGGAACTGAGCACCGGCATTGTGACGCACTTTGGCCATATCATTCCTCCTCCGCCAGTGACTTACAGCTGCTCGGTTGCTCCGGCCAGCGTTTATCCGGGTGACCCGATCACGGTGACGGGCGTGGCGTTGAACCTGAACCCGAAGAAGACGGCGACCTATACCTGGACGACGGATGGCGGAGTGATCTCGGGAACGTCGGCGACGGCGAACGTGGACACCAAGGCCTCGGCGCCGGGGGCGTACACGGTGAAGGGCCATGTGGCGGAGGGCGTGAAGCCCGGCCAGATGGCGGACTGCTCCGCGACCTACACGGTGAAGGCGTTTGATCCGCCGACGATCAGCTGCTCGGCGAATCCTACGTCGGTGAACCCGGGCGACTCTTCGACGATTTCGGCGAGCGCGGTCAGCCCGCAGAACCGCCCGCTGACCTACAGCTACAACGCATCCGCCGGATCGATCAGCAGCGTCACCCCCACGGCGACGCTTTCTACAGCGGGCGCGGCACCGGGACCGATTACGGTGACCTGCGGCGTGGTCGACGACAAGGGACACAGCGTGTCGGCGACGACCAGCGTGAATGTGATTGCGCCGCCGCCGCCACCACCGCCTGCGGCGCCGCTGGCCACGAGCCTGTGCCCGACGAGCTTCGAGCGCGATGCAAAGCGCCCGACGCGCGTGGACAACGAAGCCAAGGCGTGCCTGGACGATGTCGCCCTCAGCCTGCAGCGCTCCACGGATGCCAAGCTTGCGCTGGTTGGCAACGAAGACGCCAAGGAACAGGCGGCTGAGGCCAAGGCTGAGGCCAAGGCAGCGAAGATGAAGCACCATGTCGCCGCCAAGCCGAGCGCGGCCGCGGAACGCTCGGTCAACACCAAGGACTACCTGGTGACGGAGAAGGGCATCGATCCGTCGCGCATCGTGGTGTACACCGGAACCGATGAAGGCAAGACGGTGACGACGACGCTGATTCCGGCGGGCGCAGTCAACCCGGTGGCCAGCGACACGGCCGTGGACGAGAGCGCAGTGAAGGCTGTGCCCCGCACAGCGCCGGTGAAGGCTGTGAAGAAGACAGCAAAGAAGGCGGCGGCGAAGTAGTCACCGGCAACTGAAGAAAGTAGAAGCACAGAAGGCTGACTGGGTTGGTTCCCAGTCAGCCTTTGTGCTGGGATGGGGTGCGAAGTTGGCTTCGTGACTCTGTATTCTAAAGAGAG
>DAIRTY010000207.1:0-3644 GCA_036803645.1 Acidobacteriaceae bacterium
ACCTCCGGCAGTCCGCCCTCGAACACCAGCGTCACGCGGCAGCCGGTCACCTGTGCACCGTCGTCGGGAACAATGGGAACGTCGTTGAGGTCGATGTGGCGCAGAAAGCGGTGCGTCAGGTATGGCCCGCCGTTCAGGTCGAAGACGATGCGGTCGTCCTTCACCGTCACCGCGGTGAGCACGACGCGGTCGCCCGGCGCGGCCGACTGCCCCTTCTTGTAGAGCATCTCCTTGTATGCGTCGCCGGCAGGCCGCAGATTGCCGTTGGCCACCAGGATGAGCTCCTCGCCCAGTGGCAGCGCGCGATGCGCGAAGCCCTGCTCGGCCTCCAGATTGCGCACCAACTCGCGCCGTCCGCGCTCCGTGATGGGGGCCGTGGACAGTTCGATGCGCGTGGGATGAAACTCCGTGGAGACACCCGCCATGGCCGTCTTCTCGCCCACCACGAAGACCTGTGCGCGCGCCATGCCGGGCTTGGCGCACGCCAGCCCTCCGGCCAGCAGACAGGCCGGAAGAACGGCGGCGTACGCACTCCATCGATGGGAACGAACGGCCATCGCAGGCACCTCGTGGTGAGGAAATCTTGCGCCTTCTATTCCTGTTTTACAAGCGAAGGCTGGCGCGCGTCCTCACCCCGCTGTACTCAACCCGTCCGGATGAAATGCGATCGGATGCGCATGAGTTGGAACTTGCCTATTCAGTCGGAGTGCGGACGCCGGGACCCTGCGGCGTGGCGGGAAGAATCTGCACCAGCGTTCCGGGATTGACGGGCTGGGCGAAATCGCCCGCCTGCTCCATCGCAACGTGCGCGGCGGGCGGCGCGATGGTCACATCGAATCCCCCCGGGATCAGCGGCGGATGAGTGTGCTTCCACGCGTAGTCGCTGGTCGCGCGCACCAGAATCGGAATGGCGGCGAGCAGGAAGAGAATCGAGAGCAGTGCCGCCGCGGGCCCGTACCCGCCACCGGTGAGCCACGCCGGTCCGTAGGCGCGCGCGTCGACAATGGAGCTGAAGCTGTTGTCGCCGCTGAGCGGCAGCCCGAAGATCACCGCGATCGATGCGGCCCACGCGAAGCTCACTCCCCACAGCAGCCACAGCCCGTGGGTGCGCAGCCAGCAGAGTGAGAGTAGCAGGGTCATCAGCATTGCAATCAGAATGCGCGTTCCGTCGGGAGTGCCGTAGGGCGTTGCGGTGTACGCGGCGTGAACGGCCGTCAGCGCGACGAGAATCAACGTAGCGCGCACCGGCCCAGTCGCTTCCATCAGCCGCTGAAAGCCGTAGCCGTAGATTGCCAGCGCGTGCGCCAGCGTCGCAGCAGCGAGCGTCAGCAGGCTGAGGCCGAGCAGAAGAAAGGCGCGCGGCTCGGTCCATAGCTGCACGTTCAGCGTGCGCGCCAACGCCATGGGAAGTACCGCGGCAACGGCGAGTCCCCAGCCGATGGCGGCTCCGGTGGCCCACTCCGCGCGCGAGGTGGCGCGGCGCGGCAGGCCGAGCGTCAACCGCAGCGGCGCGCGCCGGTGTTCGATAGAACGCAGCAGCGTAAGTCCGCAGACCAAAAAGAACAGCAGGAGGATCGCATGGACGAGCGGCAGCGCGCAGCCCAGGTCGAATCGCAGTTCAAGAACGTTGGCCGCGTCTCGAGAGAGGGCCTGCGCGCATAGATACCAGAAAATTGCAGCGACGAAGAGCGCCAACTGCAATGAGCGCGGGCGTGGTTCGGGCAGCGGCGGCGGTTGAACGGCGGTAGTAGGCGTGGTCAGCATAGCGGCATTTGCAAACTGGAAGCATGGCCGGCAACTTCAACGGCACTGATGAAATTTGGCAACCCAGGCTTGCCGGAATGAAGTCGTTCACGGGTCAGATCATTTTCGGAATTGCAATAGACCAAAAGGAATTGTCATTCTGAGCGAAGCGAAGAATCCCCGTATTTTTCTCGCGGCCACGGTCTACACCATCGCCAAAAAATGCTCTAGACTCCCGTTCGATGGAACGCTCACTCGGCGGTGGTATAGAACTGCGCGATGTTGCGGAACTTCTGGTAGCGCTCTTCCAGCATCTGCTCCAGCGGTTTGGCGTCCAGTTCAGCCAGATGAAAGCGCAGCCGCTCGTCCACCAGCGCCATGGCCAGCGCGGGGTCGTTGTGCGTGCCGCCCTCCGGTTCGCTGAGCACATCGTCGACGCAGCCCAGCGACTTCACGCTGTAGGCCGTGTACTTCAGCGCGTCGGCGGCCTGCTGCTTCTTGGTCGCGTCCTTCCACATAATCGACGCGCATCCCTCGGGAGAGATCACCGAGTAGATGGCGTTCTCCAGCATCAGCACGCGGTCGGCCACCGCCAGCGCCAGCGCGCCTCCCGATCCGCCCTCGCCGGTAATCGTAGCGATGGTCGGCACCCGCAGCCGCGACATCTCCCGCAGGTTGCGCGCGATGGCCTCGCCCTGCCCGCGCTCCTCGGCGCCGATGCCGGGGTTGGCGCCAGCCACATCCAGGAAGCTGAAAATCGCGTGGCCGAACTTCTCCGCAATCTTCATCGCCCGCAGCGCCTTGCGATAGCCCTCCGGATCGGGCGAGCCGAACTTGCGCGCCACGCGCTCCTTCACCGTCCGCCCCTTCAGGTTCGCCACCACCATCACCGGTCGCCCATGGAAGCGCGCCATCCCGCAGGCCATCGCCGTATCGTCGCCGAAGGCGCGGTCGCCGTGGATCTCGCTGAAGTCGGTGAACAGTGCTGCGATGAAGTCCATCGGGTAGGGGCGCTCCGGATGCCGCGCCAGCTCCGTCCTGCGCCAGGCCTCCGGCACAGCCGTTGCTGCCGCCTGCACCTGCGCGAGCTTGCCTGGTTCCTGTTCTGCCATCCCTTCCATTGTATCGGAGCAGCGTGGTTCCAGGTACAAGCTTCGTGGTTCGAGCAGGGCAATCGCATGAATCGAAAAATATTTCCACAAATCTCCCTCGAATCTCCCAGCCGGGTGCCCCATCTTCGCCGCAGTCTCATCGCGGCTAAGGTGGGGGCCGGGCTCGGTGCCCACGAGTCGTCATTCTGGCGCAGCCAGAATCTCTGTATTGGCCCTTGCCCTTGCCCATGCCTGTTCGTCATTCTGGCGCAGCCCCTTTTGCTTGTCATTCTGAGCGCAGCGAAGAATCCCCGCATTGGCCCTTGCCGTTGCCCGTTCTTCGCTTGTCATTCCGTAGCGCAGCGGAGGAATCTGCTTCTGCCCTTGCTGTTGTCTGTTCTCCGCCGTTGCCTGTTATTGCTGTCATCCTGAGCGCGTCTTTCGAGCGCGAAGGATCCCGATACCGCCCGCGCCCGCCACAACCCTCCACCCCTTTCTCCCACAAAAACTCCCACTCATAGCTCATAGCTCATAGCCGAAACAAAAAAATCCCTCGCGTCCCCCTCAAAAACCCCAGTAAACCAGCATGTCAAGCCCCTCGAACCCCCAAATTCCCCATAACCCCCACCCCAACAATAACTTCCCTCCGAAAAATAGTTGGCATAGTAGTTTCCCTCCAACGCGTATAATTAAAGCAGTAGAGAAGACAAGGAAAAACCCGGCGCGTGCCGGGTTTTTTCATGCCCGAAACCGAAGCACGGAGGAAACCATTTATTTTCTTATTGATAGCTATAAACAGTCTGGAATCCA
>DAIRTY010000208.1:0-1410 GCA_036803645.1 Acidobacteriaceae bacterium
CGGAAAGGTCACGCCTTGGCGAGCGCTCTGATACAGCGCTCCACCGTCGGCATCGGTGGCGACCCGCAGGTGGCGATAAGTCCACAGCCACAACTGCATCGCAGTCGCGAGAGTACATGCCCCCGTTCCCGGACGGTGCTCCGCAACCCGGCGCATTTCGCCGATCCACTGCTGGTACTGGGCGAGGAACAACTCATTGGTCATGGTGACGCTGAGGTTGCGACGCTGCACCGCCTCGGGACCCTCATAGGTAGCTTCGAGTTGCGAGTCCATCCATTTGTAAGCCAGGAAGCCGGGACAGTCTTCGGTGATTCCATAGCCGCCCATCAGGCTTAGCGCTTCGCGCATGGAGTTTGCGCCGGTGCCAGTGTTCCACAGCTTGGCCGCCGGACAGAGCACGTTCGCCACCGCATCCTTCAAGGCAAACTCGACGAGCCGGTCATTTTTCAGCGTGTCATACACATCACGGTTGCGCTTCTCCTCCGCAGTCGCCTCAAGGCGCAGCAACTCCAGCGCCGATTGATTCACCTCGCGGAAAAACTTCAACTCGGCCTTGCCGCCGCGAATTCCTTTAGTCGCCAGGATCGCGTCCTTCTCGCGCTCCAGGGGATCAAGTTCGTCGTACAACCGCGCCGCGGCAAATCCAAGCGCAGCGCCGGCTTCGCCAATCGCCCACAGGTTGGCCAGCCTGTGCAGAGCATCCTGGCGCTGCTGCAAGCCCAGTTCGTAGCGAAGCATGCCCGGCTTGGCCTGCTCGGAGCCACGAAAACGCCCGCGCTGATAACGAATGATCGGCTCGATGGCAGACAGTAGTTTGGCCGAGGTCATCAACGCGACGGTGACACGGGTGCGTTTGAAGACGGCTTCGATGACCTCGCTGTGGCTGTAGTTGGGAATGATGGTCCCGTTTTTAATGGTGTATCCGCCGACGATGCGGCTGGCGGGCACATGCACATTGAAGATGGGATCGCAGGTGGAGGAGAGCTGGTGCACCAGTTTGCGAGTCGGGGTGCCGCGGTCGAACACGCCCGGATCGCTTTCCTCGATAATCACCATGCAGGAACCCTTGATGCGATCGTCCCCGGAATCGACCGCAGCGGTAACGAAATTGGCGAAGCCCATGTTGGTGATGAAGCGGCCGCGCTTTTCCACGTGCAGGAGCGGCTCCTGGCCGTCACTCCATTCCGTGACGCTAACTTTGCCGCTCAACATGCCGGTATCCACGCCAACGTAGGGAATCGGCTCGGTGAGACAGAAGGCGCCGCGATAAGTATGGCGATCTTCTCCGGGTGCGGGAGGAGCGGCCAGCGCCATGTAATGCGCGCGCTGCTCCGGCGTGCCTCGCTCGTGGATCGGCGCCAGGGCCAGGCATCCCGCCAGGCTGCACGTGGCGGCGCCGGCGTCCACCCA
>DAIRTY010000208.1:1510-3639 GCA_036803645.1 Acidobacteriaceae bacterium
CTTCAGCCGGCGTCGAGGAGCACTCACGGCCTGAAGTCATTCGAGACGAGAGGCAGAACCAGACGTACGTCCGTCTGCTCGAAAAGCTAACCAGCAAGAAATCGGTGGCTGAAGCCGCTCGTGATGACAAAAAACAAACGGCGCGGACGCGAACCTGAAGGTCCGCACTACCCGAACTATATCCACTCAGAGCTGTGCCGAGGCTCACCGCTCCTTGAACCGGTCCAGGAACTTGAAGACGAACAGCCCGATAACGGCATTGGCCAGCGCGGAGATGGCCACGTGGCTCCAACTCCACTGCTGCACCTGGCGAAGCAGGCCGTGCGCCACGCCGTAATAGATCCCCTGGTGGGCCACGAAAAAGACGTAGGTGATGATGAATCGCGAGCCGGGGTTCTCGACGTCAATCTTCAGGCCCAGCGATGACGCCATGTAACCGATGATCGTCAAAGCAATTCCGTACATGCCCAGCGGATGGCTCGGCCCGGCGAACAGGTCCTGCAGCAGGCCGATCGCGCAGCCCGTGAGGCATCCGCTGACCGGGTTGCGCCGGGCCACCGCGAAGAAGATGGTGACCATGAGCGGCAGGTCAATGATCGGGAGAAAGCGGACCCGCACTGGAATGAAGATCTGGATCAGTACCGCAACCAGGGGGATGAAGATGACCGCGGGCCAACTGAACTCGTAGACCGCGACCTGGTCGCGCGAGGTGAGGCTTCCGCGAAATGGCATGACTCGGCTGCTCATTGCGGCGGCGGCTCCCCGGCAGGCGGCGTCGAAGGCCGCTCCGGATTCGCACTTGGCGTCTGCTGCGGAGCCGGCTTGGCTTGCTTCGGCGCAGGCGTCGTCTCTTCGCGGTTCGTGGGGCCCTTCGTGGGGCCGTTCGCCGGCGATGGAGTAGCTGCTGGCGCGGTGCGATTTGTATTTGGCGCAGTTGCCGTTCCGGCGCCGTTTAGCGGTTTCGCAACTTTAGCAGGAGGCGTTCCGCTGGCAGTCGCGGGTTTCGGCGATTTCGACACTCCGGGGCTTGTCGCCGCCGTGCCTGACGGAGCGCCGTGCACACCAGTAGCCGCTCCGTTGGGCTTGGGAGCGCCCGGTGTCGAACTGCCAGTTGCCGGCTTGTTCGCGGCTGGAGTTCCCGCCGCACCGGGATGAGCGGCGCTTGCAGCCGCTCCTGTCGCGGGAGCCGCGCCGGCCGTGGTCGTGTTCCCAGCGCCAGGTTTCGCGTTTCCGGCGGCGTCAACCTCGGGCTTGGCGGGAACGGTCGGCAACCGTTCGGCCAAAATATCCGACGCACGAAGCGGGCCTAAATCCTTGGCGTCCGGCTCCCTTTCCAGGATTTTGGTGACCACCAGCACTTCCTCCACCTGATCGAGGCGGGCTGCGGGAACGACGCGAATGTTCAGGAACAGATCTTTGCCGGGCTCGACCGAGACGACTTTGCCGACCGGCAAACCTTTGGGGAAGATTCGGTCACCACCGCTGGTGATCACCTCTTCGCCGGGCTCTACCTTCTCGTCGCTCATGACGTATTGCAGGGTGGTCGCGCCATTCGGCGCTCCCTTCAGGATGCCCTGGAGGCGGGAGGACTTCAGCGCGGCGCCCACTCCGCTGAATTGATCGTTGATCGGCAAAACCTGGGAGGAGTCGGGAAACACCTGCACAACCTTGCCCACGATGCCGGTCGGGGTGATGACGGCCATGTCTGGCTTAATGCCATCCCTCGATCCCTTATCCAAGTACAGAATGCGCGATTGTTCGCTGCCGCTGGTGCCGATGACCTGGGCCGCGACGGTGGTATCGACGTACTGCTCCTTGAATGCGAGCAATGCCTGAATGCGACGCGCCATACGAGCATCCTCGGCGAAGCGGGCATCCTCGACCTTCATGCGCTCGATCTCGGCGCGGAGTTGCCGGTTTTCCCTGCGAACTCCGCGAAGATAGGCGTAGGTGTTCCAGGTGTCGTACACCCATTTCTGCGAGTGCACCACCGCTTTTTCGATCGGAGTCACGGCGGAGATCGCCCACAGGCGGAGGAGGCGGGTGTCGCCGCCTTGAGTTGGGCGGCGCACCTGCACGGCCAGAGCGATAATCTGGGCGAACAGAATGGCCGCCAGCACAATCAGGTT
>DAIRTY010000209.1:0-3598 GCA_036803645.1 Acidobacteriaceae bacterium
CCAAGAAGAACCTGGGCTGGCCCGAGGACAAGAATTTTTATGTTCCCGAGGAGGCGCGGACGAACTGGGAGACCGCGAAGCCGAAGGGCAAGAAGCTGCACGCGGAGTGGGACGCGAGCTTTGCCGAGTACAAGAAGGCGTATCCGGAGCCGGCGGCGGAGTTCGAGCGCGTGGTTGCGGGCAAGCTGGCCGAGGGCTGGGAGAAGGCGATACCGAGTTTCCCGTCGGGGCCGGATGCCAAGAAAGTGGCGACGCGCATCGCTGGAAATGTGGTGATCAACGCAATCGCGAAGGCTGTGCCGGAGCTGTTTGGCGGCGCGGCCGATATATCGGCTTCGACCAAGACGAACTTCAATGGCTCGCCCAGCTTCCATGTGGATGCGGCGGGACGGAACATTTACTTCGGCGTGCGCGAGTTCGGCATGATGGCGATGGTGAACGGAATCGCAGCACACGGCGGGCTGATTCCGTTTGGGTCGACGTTCTACGTCTTCTCGGACTACTGCAGGCCGGCGATCCGGCTGGGCTCGCTGATGGGGATCCACGCGCTGTATGTTTTCACGCACGACTCGGTGGGACTGGGCGAGGACGGGCCGACACACCAGCCGATCGAGCAACTGATGAGCATGCGCGCGATGCCGGTGCTGACGGACTTTCGTCCGGCGGATGCGAATGAGACGGCGGCGTGTTGGCGGCTGGCGCTGGAACGCAAGGGACCGTGCTTCATGGCTCTGAGCCGGCAGGACCTGCCAGTTCTGGATGCTGCGCTGGCGTTTGCGGGCGTGCCCAAGGGCGCGTATTCGAGGACGCCGGAGGTGACGAATCCGGATGTGATTCTGCTGGCGGCGGGCTCCGAGGTGACGACCTGCCTGACGGCGGCTGCGGAGCTGAAGGCCGCGGGGATTGCGGCACGGGTGGTGTCGATGCCGAGCTTCCGCATCTACGACGAGCAGACGGCGGCGTACAAGGCTGAGTTGCTGCCCGAGGGCGTGCCGAAGGTGTCTCTGGAAGCGGGCGCGACGATGGGCTGGTGGAAGTACGTGGGACACAACGGCGCGGTGATCGGGATCGACCGGTTCGGCGCGTCGGCTCCGGGGCCGATTGCGATGGAGAAGCTGGGAATCAGCGTGGCGAATGTGGTGGAGCATGCGAAGAAGTTGGTGAAGAAGTAGGCACTTCGTGCGGTTCTCGACGCGCTTACGCGCGTGGCACTTCGTGCGGTTCTCGACGCGCTTGCGCGCGTGGCACTTCGTGCGGTTCTCGACGCGCTTGCGCGCGTGAAAGACGAACTCTGCACGAGGTGGTTCGGGAATTGTTGGGAGATTCGGGGTTTGAGGAAAGACAGAAGCAGATTCCTCCGCTGCGCTACGGAATGACAAGCAACAGCGCGGAATGACGAATCATTCGGAGCAGGGCGATGGTGGAGACGGAGCGCGAAATTTTGAGGGAGAAGGATGAGGAGGCGAAGCTCGGTGAGCGGAAGCCGTTTGAGTCTTCGCGGCAGGCGACGTACGAGGATAGCGTCGTGCCCGAGCGCGATTGGGAGATTGAGGATTCGTAGTAGGGCGACGCGACGACATGTGCTACAGGCAAGTTTCGCGGACAAGACAAATACGGAGATTCTGGCTGCGCCAGAATGACGACGCGAGATACGCCGAATGACGACGCGAATTGCAGAATGACGACGCTAATTGCTGGTTGAGGTACCACGATGACGCAAGATGAGGCGAAGCGGCTGGTGGCGCGGCGCGCGGTCGAGTTTGTGAAGGATGGGATGGTGGTCGGGCTGGGGACGGGGACGACTGCGACGCTGTTCATTCGCGAGTTGGCTGCGCGTGTTCAGTTGGGGGGGCTGAAGATTCGCTGCGTGGCTTCGTCGGACGCGAGCCATGAACTGGCGGAGTCGCTGGGGATGGATGTTGCGACGCTGACGGAGCTGCCTGAGCTGGACGTGTACATCGATGGGGCCGACGAGATTGCGCGCGTTCCAGGGATGGGTTTTGCGCTGATCAAGGGCGGCGGCGGCGCGCTGCTGCGGGAGAAGATCGTGGCCAGCGCGGCCAAGAGCTTCATTGTGGTGGCCGATTCGACAAAGATGGTGGAAGTGCTGGGGAAGTTTCCGCTGCCGGTGGAAGTGATCAAGATGGCGTTGCCGGTGGTGCAGCCGAGGCTGGCGGCGCTGGGGCTGAACCCGAAACTGCGGCAGACTAAGAGCGGGGACGGGGTGTTTATTACCGACGAGGGCAACTACATTGTGGACTGCGCGTGCGGGCGGATCGATGATCCACAGAAGACGGCGGCGGCGATTCGCGCGATTGTCGGCGTGGTGGAGCATGGACTGTTTCTGGGCATGGCGACGCTGGCGCTGGTAGCGGGAGAGAACGGCGTAAGCGAATACCGTCCGTAACGATGCGTTGCGAGTTGCTGCTTGTTGGTTGAAGACGAGGAGCGCGAGAGTGCCACGACCGGTTTCAGTTTCATACAGGGTTTTTCCTACGGCTGAGGATTTGGCTGCTGCTGCGGCGGAGTTCTTTGCGGTGGTGGTGTCGGCGGCGGTTGCGGCGCGGGGAGTGGCGCGGGTTGCGCTGTCGGGCGGGACGACTCCGAAGAGAATGTTTGCGCTGCTGGCGGACCGGAGCGCGCCAACCTTTGCGCAGGTGCCGTGGGAGCGACTGGAGATCTTCTGGGTTGATGAACGGTGCGTGCCGCCAACGGATGCGGAGTCGAACTACCGCATGACGGAGGAGGCGATGCTATCGCATGTTCCTGTGGCGGCGGGGCAGATTCATCGGATGGAGGGCGAACTCGATCCCGAGGTTGCGGCCGCGCGGGTTGAGGCGTCGATTCGCGCGGCGTTCCGGCTGGAGGGAGCCGAGACTCCGGCGTTCGACCTGGTGCTGCTGGGGCTGGGCGAGGACGGGCATACGGCATCGCTGTTTCCGCACACCGAGGCGCTGAATGAGTTGGGGCGGATTGCGGTGGCGAACCATGTGCCGCAGAAGGAGACGTGGCGGATCACGCTGACGGCACCGGTGATCCAGCAGGGGCGCGAGGTGGCGTTCCTGATCGAGGGTGTGGCGAAGGCGCAGGTGGTGCGGGACGTGTTCCGCGGGGTGTACGATCCGGAGGCGAAGCCGGCGCAGTTGATTCGTCCGGCGAGCGGTAGACTGACGCTGTTGCTGGATGCGGCGGCGGCGGAGAAACTGCCACGGCCGGCGGGATCGGATGCTGCCGAAACTGGGTCGTCATATGTCGCGACTCTGGAGATCTAGGGCATTTTCAGCGATAGTGTAATGTGTTGCTCCACGAACAAAATGCGGGGATTCTTCCCCTTCGGCAAGCTCAGGGTCAGAATGACAATACTTTTCTGCATTACAGTAACAGTGAAAGTGGGCTAGATGATTCTTGCGGGCGATGTGGGTGGGACGAAGGTCCATCTTGCGCTATACAGCTTCGCGGACGGGCGGCTGAAGGTGGTTCGCGAGCGGAGGTTTCCGGCGCAGGAGTTTGCGACGCTGGACGCGGCGGTCAACACCTTTCTCTCTGCGGAAGAGGCCAACGGCGGCCAGCGAGAGGAGATTGCCGCGGCTTGCTTTGG
>DAIRTY010000210.1:0-3563 GCA_036803645.1 Acidobacteriaceae bacterium
ACCGAGGCCGAGCTGCGCGACGCGCTGGAGAAGGCCTTCGACTATCGCGGCGACATTACGGTGACGCGCAAGGACGGAAGCCAGGTGCAGGGCTATCTGTTCGACCGCCGCACAGGCGCTACTCTGGCTAATTCATTTGTGCGCATTATTCCTATTAATGAAAAAACCAAGTTGAATATTGCTTATTCGGAGATTGCCGCGCTGGCATTTACCGGGCGGGATAATGCCGCGGGGAAGACCTTTGAGGCCTGGGTGAAGAAGTACTGGGAGAAGAAGGCCGCTGGCGAGAAGAACATTCAGATTGAGCCGGAGAAATTAGACTAGGGAAATTTTGCAGGCGGATCGTCTTTCGCCCTGCGAAGGAAATGCGGGGATTCTTCGCTACGCTCAGAATGACAACCATTATTTTATGAAGGTATTTCTTACTGGGGCTACGGGATTTGTTGGGAGTCATGTGGCTCGGGCTTATGCGGCGGCGGGCGCGGAGTTGCGGTTGCTGACGCGCAAGACCAGCCGGTTGGCGGCGATTGAGGGGCTGGCGGCGGATGTTGTTGTCGGCGATCTGCGGCAGGTGGAGTCGCTGCGGTCCGCGCTGCGCGGGTGCGATGCGCTGGTGCATGTGGCGGCGGACTATCGACTGTGGGTGCGCGATCCTAAGGAGATGTACGCGGCCAACGTGGATGGCACGCGGGAGCTGCTGCGGCTGGCGCGCGAAGAGGGCGTGGCCAAAGTGGTCTACACCTCTAGCGTGGCGACGATGGGATTCAAGAGGAACGGCACGATTGTGGATGAGGGGACGCCGGTCTCGCTGGACGAGATGATTGGGCCGTACAAGCGGTCGAAGTTCATGGCCGAGCAGGAGGCGATCAAAGCTGCGCGCGCTGGTCAGCATGTGATGATCCTGAACCCGACGACGCCGATTGGCGCGGGGGATGCCAAGCCGACGCCGACCGGGCGGATCGTGGTGGACTTTCTGAATCGCAGGTTTCCCGCGTATGTGGATACGGGACTGAACCTGGTGGATGTCGCGGAGGTGGCGCGGATGCATGTGGCCGCGCTGGAGCGTGGGAGGCCGGGCGAGCGATACATTCTGGGCGGGGAGAACCTGACGCTGAAGCAGATTCTGGACCGCATGTCGGCGATTACGGGGCTGCCTTCGCCGACGATGAAGGTGCCACACGCGGTTGCGCTGGCGTTTGCGTTCTTCGACGAGACAATCACGGGCAAGCTGCTGGGCAAGGAGCCGCGCGCGACCGTCGAGGAGGTTCGATTGTCGCGCAAGCAGATGTTTGCATCATCGGCGAAGGCGGAGCACGAGTTGGGCTTTCAAGTGCTGCCGGTCTACCACGCGTTGCGCGCGGCGATTGAGTGGTTCCTTGCGCATGGATACGCGCCAGCACTGCCAAGTGAGCCGCGATGAAGCTGATTCCAGCGATGATTGCCGCGTTGCCACGCGAGGTGCGCGCGCTGGTGAAGGGCTGGGAGCGGCAGCAGTTTGCGGGTGGTGTTGTTGTCTATACCAATGGCGATGCGGTGGTTGCGTGTGCTGGGATGGGCGCGTCGCGCGTGGCTCTGGCAGTGCAGGCGGCGATGGATGTGCTGCCTGTGACAGATCTGATTTCGGTGGGGCTTGCGGGAGCTTGCGATGCGAAGCTGCGTGTGGGAGAGATCGTCCGCGCAGGCGTTGTGGTGGATGCGAGGACCGGAGAACGATTTGAAGATGCGCAGTTCAAGCAGGTTCTGGTGAGCACGGATGCGATTGCGAGCGTGAAGGAGAAGGCGCGGCTGCACGCTTCTTACTCGGCTGCGGCGGTGGACATGGAGGCGGCGAGTGTCGCGCGACTGGCACAGTCACACGTGCTTGGTTTCCATGCGATTAAGGCGATCTCCGACGAAGCGGAGTTTGAGGTGGAGGGGCTTGCGCGCTTCTCGACCGCGGATGGGCAGTTCCGCGCGACGGCATTCGCGCTGCATGCAGCGCTGCGGCCGGCGATGTGGAGCAAAGTGATCGCGCTGGGCCGCAACAGCAGCAAGGCTGTAGATGCGCTGACGGAGGCGCTGCGCGGAGAGCTAGACTGGTACAGGAAAAGAGCCTGAAGAACGACTGGGCGGAAGATATTTATTGGAAATTTTTTTATTGGAAAAGACGAATGTCGAAAGAGTCAATGGAACCGGGAGTTTTCGGAGCTGCATCGAGCAGAGGAGCGCGCATCCACGCAGCGCCGATCCGTGCGGCTGCAATCGGCGCTGAGCGCATCGGGGCAGAGAGGATTCGTGTGGAGCGGATCAGTGCGGAGCCGATTGCAGCGGGGAAGATCGGTACGGAGAGGATCAGCGCGAAGCCGATTGTTACGCTGCCGACGATTCCGGCGACGATGCGGGCGGCTGTGTATCGCGGCGTCAACGATGTGCGGGTGGAGCTTCTTCCGGTGCCGCTGGATGCGGATGGGGGGATTGGGCGCGGCGAGGTGCTGGTGCGCATCGATACGTGCGGGATCTGCGGGACGGACCTGAAGAAGATCCATTCGGGATCGCACTCGGCACCGCGCATCTTCGGGCACGAGATGGCAGGGACGATTGTGATGGTGGGCGCGGGCGTGAAGGGCTTCGCGATTGGCGACCGCGTGATGGCGTACCACCATATTCCGTGCGGCGAGTGTTATTACTGTCGCAAGCGGACCTTTGCGCAGTGCGAGACGTACAAGAAGGTGGGATGCACGGCGGGCTTTGCGCCGGCGGGAGGTGGGTTTGCCGAGTACATCCGCGTGATGGAATGGATTGTCGGCAGGGAGGGGAAGACCGCGGGGCTGATTAAGATTCCCGACGACATTCCGTTTGAGCAGGCTTCGTTTATCGAGCCGGTGAATACGTGTTACAAGGCGGTGCGGCTGCTTGAGTTGCAGGCGGATGAGACGGTGCTGGTGATTGGACAAGGGCCGATTGGGATTCTGCTGGCGGCGCTGGCGCGGCGGATGGGGGCGACCGTGCTGACCAGCGATCTGTATGCGGAGCGGCACGCGATTGCAGCGGGGTTCGGGCTGGACCATCCTCTGGATGCGCGGGGCGATGTGGTGGCTGCGGCGAAGGATGCGACGGATGGACGCGGCGCGGACGTGGCGCTGGTGGCGGTGGGCGCGGACGCGCTGATCCGCGTGGCGATGGACGCGATTCGGCCGGGTGGTCGGGTGATGCTGTTTGCGTCGACGCAGCACGGCGAAGCGGGCTTCGATCCGGCGGCGGTGTGCATGGACGAGAAGACGCTGATGGGGTCTTACTCGGCGTCGGTGGCGATCAACGACGAGGTGGCGCGGCTTGTCTTCGAGGGCTATCGCGATGGGAGCTTCGATCTGACGCGGCTGATCTCGCATCGATTTTCGCTGGAAGATGCGGCGGAGGCGATCGATCTGGCTTCGCACCCGCAGGCCGGGTCGATGAAGATTGTGATCAAGCCGTAGAGTTGACGCGCTCATCTCCGAAGCGCTCCATGGCAGCGGTTTGGTTGCCTGGATGAGGGTCTGCTGAGCAGGCGGGACTATACTATTTCTGACAGTAAATTGATTAGT
>DAIRTY010000211.1:0-3549 GCA_036803645.1 Acidobacteriaceae bacterium
CAAGCCGGCAGCGCGGATTGGCAGAGGCGGTCATGAGGAATCGAATCTCGCCAGATATAACTGTGTGGCGGTGAAGCGCTCGACGACACACATGGCTTTACCGCAACGGGGGCAGTGCCAGAGTTCGCAGTCCGGCAAGGTCGGGGGCGGAAGCGGTTGGCGGCCTTGGGCGGCGAGCAGTGTGCGGGCCAGGGGCAGCAGCTGTTTGCGGAAGCGGTTCGACAGCAGGCCGTAGTGGCGGATGCGCACGAAGCCTTTTGGCAGGACGTGCAGGAAGAAGCGGCGCAGGAACTCTCTTGCGTCGAGGGTCATGACGCGCTGCTTGCTGCCGTGGGCATAATCCCGCCAGCGGAAGCTGACGTGCTCGCCGTCGAAGTCGGTGAGGCGGTGGTTGCTGATGGCCATGCGGTGGGTGTAGCGGCCGAGATAGCGCAGCACATGGGCCGGGCCGCCGAAGGGAGGCTTGGCGTAAACGAACCATCTCTTCTTGCCCAGCTTGGCAGCCAGTTCCTCGAACCAGGCAGGATCACTGAATGCTGCTGCAGGACCGCGGCAGTCGAGCATGTCCTTGCGGTAGAGCTGTCGTAAGCCGTCGAGGAACCTGTTGCGGAACACGGTGCGCAGTAGCGGGATGGGCAACAGGAACAGCGGGTGACTGGTATGGATCCATCGCTGGTGGTCAGCCGATAATCCACCCGCGGGGACGACGCAGTGGACATGGTAATGGCCGAGCAGGTTGGAACTCCATGTGTGCAAGATGGAGAGGAATCCAATCTCGGCGCCGAGCCGTTTGGGTTCGGCGGCCACTTCGAGCAAGGTCTGGGAGCTGGCCTCGAACAGCAGGTCGAAGAATCGCCTGGGAGTAGTGAGCGCCAGCTGGTTCAGTTCGTGAGGCACGGTGAACACGACATGGAAATAGTTGGTGTTGAGCAGATCGCGCTGTTGTGCCAGGAGCCATAGATGGCGAGCCTGCGCCTGGCATTTTGGACAGCATCGTGAACGGCAGGAGTTGAAGGAGATGGGCGGCGAGTAAGCGCAATCGACACACTTGTCTTTATGTCCGCCCAGAGCCGCGGTACGGCAACGCGACACAGCTCGGTATGCCTTCAGCTGCTGATAGCTGACGCTGGACTGGAAGCGCTCCAGAAACTGGCTGCCCTTTGCGCGGACGATGTCGGCCACTTCGATGGCCGGCCGGGTCATGGACGCAGCGGGCGGTGATAGAGGCGGCGGCTTTGGTCGACGCTGGTGAGCTTCAGTTCTTCGATCGGGTTGGCGACCTGCTGCAGGTGGTGCTGCGAGAGGTGCAGATACCGCGCTGTCACCTCCAGGTCCTCATGGCCGAGCAGGAGCTGAATGGTGCGAAGGTCGGTGCCCGCTTCCAGCAGGTGGGTGGCCCAGCTATGGCGAATGAGGTGCGGATTTGACTTCTTACGTATGCCGGCCTTCTTCGCGGCGTTGGTGCAGGCAAGCCAGATAACCTTGTCGCTGATCGGCTGTTCGCAGTCCCGATGGAGGCGTGAGGGGAACAGGTAGGTGCGGGGTTTTAGCCAGCGCCAGTAGGCGCGCAGGGTTTCCAGCAGCGCCGGGCTCAGGGGCAGATCGCGGTCCTTGTGGCCCTTGCCGTCGACCACGTGGATGATCATGCGCTGGCTGTCGATGTCGGCGATCTTCAGCCGGGCGACCTCGGCGCGGCGCATCCCTGTAGCGTAGAGAACCATCAGCAGCGTGCGCTGGAACAGACTGCTGCTGGCTTCGATCAGACGCGCCACTTCTTCTCTGCTCAGAATGTTGGGCAGCTTCCTGCGCACCTTGGGATAAGGAAGGAACTGGCGGAACTCGTGGCGATGGAGTGTGCGCACGAAGAAGAACCGCAGTGCGGCCACGTGGTGCTCGACCGATCCCGGGCAGAGTTTTCGCTCCTTGAACAGATAGGCCTGATAGCTGCGCAGGTGTTCGGGACCGAGCTTGTCGGGTGACTTGCCGAAATGCTGTGCGAACCGCTCCACGAACCGCAGGTAGTTCCGGATCGTCCCCAGGGAGTAGTTACGACGCTCGAGCTCTTCGAGCATCATTTTGCGTAGACGGGTCATAAGTACCTCCTATGACCCACACGCTACACCGGCCTGAGAACTACTCGGAGCCCACAAATGCAGCGGCCGCGGCGCCTGCGGCTTCGTTCTCACCGCCAACTCGGAAGTAATCGCAAACGGGCGCGGGGGGTCTGATGCGGCCGACTAGCGCGACTTTGTCGCGCTCTTTGATTTTTGGGGAATGGGTGGATGGTGGTTTGCGAGGGTTGAAACCCTCGCCTCCCTCCGTTTCGAGTTCCTCCGGGCTCTTCTAGGGCATTTCTGCTGGTGTGAAGAAGAACACTCCCTCAGGGGCTAAGAACTTATCCGCAAATTACCAATTTGGGGCGCCCGTCTCCAGGCTGGCTTCCACTGCCCCCACGGCGTGCCGCCGCGCCGCCGGCCAGTCGTCTGACCACAGTTCGACTTCGGCCAGCCGCGTCTGCAGATTCGCGACGTTCGAGTACTGGCCGTCGGCAAGGTCGAAATCGAGCATGTGTTGGAACCGTGCTCGCGCAAGGTCCAGCCGGCCAACCCCCGCCCACCACATCCCCGGGCTTGTCAGTCGATCGGTCAACGGACCCTCAGCTTCAACGTCCAGCCCTTTGGCAAGGAGGGCCATGGGCGGTCGACGCCCAAGCAGGACGGTCCAGTGGAAGGTCTGGAGCAACGCCGCCGCCAGGTGACCTCGGTCCGCCGTTCCTTCGAGCAAACTCGCTGCAAGTGCCGAGTGCTTCCGTGCCTCCGCGATGTCGAAGTCGCGAAAGACTGCCAGATAGAAGTGGAGCAAACCAAGAAGTGGGCGATCGTTGCGGGCGTAGGAGAGGGCGGGCAACAGCTCGTCGACCGCTACTTGCGCTGGGCCCAAGTACCACGAACAGAGGCTCATCAGAAGGAGAGCGCGGGCCCGTAGGGGCCCCCGCACGGATGAGATGAGTGCCCAAACCCGGTCGCGAGTCGCTGGGAGATCGCCCGCCGCAAACCACGCCTCGGCCGCTGCGAGAGCCCGCTCGGACCGCTCGCGGCCGCCAGCCGGTGTGCGCTCCACCGCCATGTCGGCCAGCTCGCCGGCCATCGCCGGAGCACCGCGTCCCCGGGCCCGAGCCGACGCACGGGCGAGGGACCGGGCGACGCCAGCATCGGAGCCCTCCGAGGCCAACGCCAGATGACGCGCTCGCGCCTCAGGATCCTCGGCGGCGGCGTGGCCGAGCGCCGCATGCACTGCTCGGAGCTCGTCGGCGGACGCCTCGGCAAGCAGGGTGGAAGCGTACAAGGGGTGTTCGAAGGTTACAGTCGGCCCCTCGGCACGGATAAGGCCGGCATCTATCGCGGGTTCAAGGAGAGCCCGGGTCTCCGGTCCAAGTAGCGCCTCCAAGAGGCCCATCGTCGGCTTCGTGCTCAACGCTACGGTGAGCAGGAGCTGCCGCGTCGATGCTGGGACGCGGTCCAGATGGGCCCCCACCAGTCCACGGAGCGA
>DAIRTY010000212.1:0-1164 GCA_036803645.1 Acidobacteriaceae bacterium
GATGCGGGCGGCGGCGTTGAGGATGCGGCGGATGGGCCATGTACCATCTTCCTTCGGCAAAAAGACTTCGCCGGTGCGCTGCTTCTCCGGGCGGTAGTACCAGCGGCGGAGGAGCGAGAGGTGGTCGGAGAGCGTGGCGAGGTCGGGTGGGGCTGATTTGGGGTGTGGTTTGTCGCGGGTTGCGAGATCGGCGAGGAGTCGCGCGGCGCGCTCTTCCGGGTTGAGAGTGGCGCTCGATGCTGCCGCGGGAATTGGAGGAAGAACACTGCGGGCGGAATCGGTGATGCCGACAGCATCGGGGTCCTTCGACTGCGATGCGACAGAGGGCGTCGCATCTCCGCTCAGGATGACAGCGTTCCGGTTGGAAGGGGCTTCGAGGGGGACGGCCTGGAGCATCAGCGGCTGGGCGAAGAGCGAACTGCCGACCGAGGCCTGATCCTTGACGACGCGGACGCCGAGAGTGGAGAGGCGCGCCGGACCGGTGATGCAGCCGGAGGCGACGAGGAAGACGGCGGCGGGTTGATCGTCGGAGTGCAAGGAGTTCGCGGCGGCCTGCACGATGACGGCGCGGAGATTGGGGATGGGCTGGACGAGCGGGTCGGCGAGCGTGGCGGCGGATTTGACGCGCAGGAACTGGGCGTGCAGTTGAGCGGCGCGCTCGAAGTCGAGGTTGGCGGATGCTTGCTCACGTTCTGTGGTGAGTTGGGTGAGGAGCGACTCGCCGTGAGTGGAGAAGAAGGCTTCGACGGCGGCGGCCTCGGCGGAGTAGGCGGCGGCACCCTGGGGCGTGCAGGCTTGATTGCAGGGTGCGAGACACTTGTTCATCTCCTGATAGACGCAGCCGGGATGGTCTGGATAGGGCGCGAGGTCTTCGGTGCAGCGGCGGAGCTTGAAGAGGTCGAGGACGGCGTCGCAGTAGCGGTCGGCGGCGGCGCGCGAGGGAAACGGGCCGTAGGTGTGCGCGAGGGCGCGACGGCTGAGGCGGTTGGTGGAGTAGACGCGGGGGAAGGCGTTCTCGGCGGTGAAGCGAAGGAAGAAGGGCGTGTGCAGGCGCAGGCGGCGGCGGGCCTCGGCGAGGCCGAAGACGTCGGCGGAGGCGTGGTAGAGCGTGAGCGTGGACTCGAACTCGGAGCCAGTGATGGTGAAGTCGATGCGGGCGACGCG
>DAIRTY010000212.1:1264-3544 GCA_036803645.1 Acidobacteriaceae bacterium
GTGATGCGGCGGCGGAGGTCGGCGGCGCGGGTGAGGTAAGGTTCGGCTGGAGTTGGCGCGGGCGGGCCGTGCAGGGCGAAGACTCCGGGGAGCGCGGGGATAGCGCGCAGGATTTCGGTTGCGCTCTCGGGCGAAAAGGGGATGGAGTGATCGAACTGAAAGGCTGCGGCCACTCCTGGATTGTAGTCGGCAGGACGGGCTCGCCGCTGCCTCCCGCTCGCCTGCCAGAGATTGCTGCAAGCCAGACCCCGACAATGCGGTATTGTAGTGTGGTTCGCATCGGTGAGCTTCGCATCGCGCTTGCTCCAGATCCTTGTGGAAAGGCCCTTCCAGTGTCTCGACCATCTGCTATAAGAACAAACGAGGCGACAACCCAGGCTGGGCGCGAGAACGCGCGTGGCTCGAAGTGGGATGGAGTCCATCTGAAGACGATCCTGGGACTGGTCCTGGCAACCCGTCTCGCCATCGTCGCCGACGTGCTCCTCAACCTTCCTCGTGGATGGTTCTTTCGTTCCCAGGGGGAGCTGGGTTTTCTTGCCCAGTCGCTTCTTGCGGGACATGGATTCAGCTCGCCGTTTGGCGGATCGACGGGCCCGACGGCATTTCTGGCGCCCGGCTATCCAGTGCTGATCGCCGCCATCTTCCATCTCTTTGGCAGCTTCACAACCTCCTCCGCCGCAGCCATTATGTTGCTTCAGACGCTCTTCTGCGTGCTCACCATCCTTCTGCTGGTACAGATAGCCCTTCAGGAGTTTGGGCCTGCGTGCGCCAACCTGGCGGGCCTCTTCTGGGCGATCGGACTGCCTTTTCTCTGGCTCCCGGCCATCTTCTGGGAGACCAGCCTGACCATTCTTCTGCTGACCTGCTCGATCGCTCTTGCACTCTGGTGCGTTCGCTCGGACCGCAGCACCCCGTGGGCACTGATGGGTCTATGCGGCGGCGTCACCCTGCTGGTCAACCCATCGTTCTCTCTGGTACTGCTGGCCATCTACTGCTGGACCATGGTCCGCTCCCATTCGTCCTCGCATCTTGGTCCGGCGCTTGCCTTCTCCATCGCGCTCCTCCTGTTTGCTCCGTGGCCGGTGCGAAATGCACGCGTTCTGCATGCGTTCATTCCGCTGCGCAGCAACCTCGGATTCGAGTTATGGAAGGGCAATCGACCGGGCGCCACCAGCATCGACGATGCGAAGCTGTATCCGGTCTTCAACCGTCCCGAGTACGACAGCTATGCCAGCAAGGGTGAGGTCGCCTTCATGCGCGACAAATCGACCGCTGCGAAGCAGTACATCCGGGCCCATCCCGCGGCCTTTGTGCGGCTCAGCGCCGAGCGCTTCGTCCGCTACTGGACGGGAACCGGAGCCACCGATCCCTCCATTCTGCTGGCGTCGTTCTCCGTGCTCACCACGCTACTTGCACTGCCTGGGCTGTGGTGGCTGGTCAAGGCGGGACGAGGCGATCTGGCGGCTCTCTTCTCTCTGCCGCTTCTTCTCTTTCCTCTGCCGTATTACGTCACCCACTGCGAACTTCGATTCCGCATCGTGATCGAGCCGGTCACCACGCTTCTCTCGGCCTACGCCATCGTCCATGCGTCTCACTGGCTGCGACAGCGCCGCTGGATTCGCCGGCGATCGAACGGAGGTTAGCTGCCGGCGATGGTCATTCCTTCGATGCGGAGGGTGGGGGCGGCGGTCGCGGTGCGGAAGGTGAGGTCGTTGCCGATGGCGGAGATGTTCTTGTACATGTCCTTGAGGTTGCCGGCGATGGTGATTTCTTCGACCGGGTAGGCGAGCTCACCGTTCTCGATCCACATTCCGGCGGCGCCCTGGGAGTAGTCGCCGGTGACGAGGTTGACGCCGAAGCCCATGGTCTCTGTGACGTAGAGGCCGGACTTTACGTCGGCGATGATCTGGGCTGGACTCAAAGTGCCAGGCTCCAGGAAAAAATTGCCCGCGCCGATGCCGGGGTTGCCGGCGAGCGAGCGTGCGGCGTTGCCGGTGGAGCGAGCGAGGCCGAGCTTGCGTGCGGTGTAGGTGTTGGTGACGTAGCTACGGAGGATGCCGTTCTCGATGAGGACGGTGCGGCGGGTGGGCAGGCCTTCGCCATCGAAGGGCGCGGTGCCGAAGCCGCCGGTCTTGATTGAGCCATCGTGGTCCGATTCGCGATCGAAGACGAGGGTTCCGTCGTCGATGACGGTGACGTTTTCGCCGGCGACGCGCTCACCCAGCATTCCGGCGAAGAAGCTGGCGTGGCGATAGATGGCGTCGCCGTTGGCGGCGTCGA
>DAIRTY010000213.1:0-3539 GCA_036803645.1 Acidobacteriaceae bacterium
CCCGCCGGTTACAACCAAAGATCCATCCCGACCGTCTACCATAGAGAGCATGGATCGCACGCCCCGCACATCCCGCACGCACGCCGCCGCATCCCGATCCACCCTCGCCGTCCTGCTGCTGGTGCTGACCACTCTGCTCGCCCCGCCCGCCCGCGCCCAGGACAACATCTTCACCGGAACCAGTTCTGGAGTCACCTCCATCCGCATCGCCGTCGCAGACTTCAAGCCACTCGCCGCCGACGCCGGGACCGCCGCCTTCAAGCAGACCTTCGACGCCACCCTCTACGCCGACCTCGCCACAGCAGGCATCTTCGACATCGTCTCCAAGAGCCTCATGCCGCCCGGCACGCCCGGCACGCCCGCCGAGATCCAGTTGCAGAGCTACTCCAACGCGCCCGCCAGCGCCACCATGCTCGCCTTCGGCTCCCTCGGCCAGGTCGGCGGCAAGCTCGTCGCCAACGGCTACCTCTTCGACGCCAAGAACCTGCAGTACCCCCAGGTACTCGCCAAGCAGTACAGCGAAGCGCCCTCCGATGACTCCGCTCGCCAGATCGCCCACCGTTTTGCCGACGAGATCATCTACCGCCTCGGCGGAGGAACGCCCGGCATCGCCGAGACCAAAATCTACTACGTCCATCTCTCCGGCGGTGACAAGGAGATCTGGGCCATGGACTACGACGGTGCCAACCAGCACCCCATCACCCACCTCGGAACCATCTCCATCTCGCCGCGCATCTCGCCAGACAACACTCGCCTCGCATTCTCCGCATTCGGCAAATACGGCTTCCAGCTCAGGATGTACTCGCTCCTGCTCAACCGTTACATCAATTTCCCCAGCGGCAGCAGCAGCGCCGTATCTCCCGCCTGGGCGCCCAGCGGCAACGAACTCGCCTACGCCTCTGCTCCCGGCGGCTCCTTCGAGATATGGGTCGCCGACTCCAATGGCAACCTTGGCCGCCGCATCACCAGCTTCCGCGGCGGCAACGTCTCCCCCACCTACAACCCGCGCACCGGAGCGCAGATCGCCTTCATCAGCGGACGCACCGGCCTGCCCCAGCTCTACGTCATGAACTCCGACGGCTCCGGTGTGCAGCAGATGACCGACGGAGGCTATGTCTCCTCGCCCTCCTGGTCGCCCAACGGACAGGTCATCACCTTCGCCTGGGACCGCAAATACGGCCCCGGAGCGCCCGGCGGGCAGGACATCTACATCATGGAGGTCGCCACCAAAAAATGGCAGCAACTCACCCACGACGGGGGCCGCTGCGACTTCCCCTCCTGGTCGCCCGACGGACGCCACATCGTCTACGCCAACTCCAGTGACGGACGCGCCGAGCACATGCGCGTCTGGACTATGCTCACCGACGGCACCGAGCGCCGTCCCCTCACCGGCCCCGGCGCCGATATGCCAAACTGGAGCTGGAAATAATGCTCTCCATCTCCGCAATACAATCCATTGCACAAAACTTCCCTGACGGAAATCTTGATTTTCAGTAACATGGATACGGATGAACCACTGGAACCACAGTTGGATGTAGCATTGGCAACGCAGGAGAAACCGATGACCCAAACGCACTCGTCTCAGCCGAAGTCCTTCCTTACCAGGTCGTTTCGCACCGCCCTCTTTCTGGCGGTCGCGCTCGCCACCGTCTCCGGCTGCCACAAGAAAGCCAGCAACATCGTGAATCCAGACATCACCGCGCCCTCACCCGCGCCGCTGCCGCCCATGCCCACCGCCTCGCTCACCGCCGATCCGCTGGCCATCGATCTCGGCCAGTCCGTGGTCCTCAACTGGCGCACCACCGATGCCACCAACGTCTCCATCGAAGGCCTCGGCACGGTCAATCCCAACGGTACCCAGACCGTCTCGCCCTCCACCTCCACCAACTTCCACATCATCGCCAAGGGCGACGGAGGCACCACTGAGGCCAGCATCCGCGTCACCGTCCGCGTTCCCGTCGCGCCCGTCGCGCCCGCAGACACCACGGCAACCGCCGACATGGGCTCCGAGTCCGTCTTCCACGACAACGTCCAGGACATCTACTACGACTACGACAGCTACGAACTGCGCCCAGACGCGCAGGCCTCCGCCGTCAAGTCCGCCTCCTTCCTCGTCGCCCACCCAGACATCCGAATCGTCGTCGGTGGCTACTGCGACGACCGGGGCTCAGCCGAGTACAACCTGGCCCTGGGCGAAAACCGCGCCAACGCCGCCAAGACCGCGCTGGTCAACGCCGGCGTCGCTCCCGCGCGCATCCGCGTCGTCAGTTACGGCAAGGAAAAACAGTTCTGCACCGACGAGAGCGAGTCCTGCTGGCAGCAGAACCGCCGCGCACAGTTCGCCCTCGACCGCTAGAGCAGGAGCTGGGTTGATGGTTCAACAATCGAACGATGTCATCCTGAGCGGAGCGATTCGCGTCGTTTGCGAATCGCGCAGTCGAAGGATCCCGATGGATCCGGCCCTGCCACAACCGCCCCAACCATTCCAACCACGGAGCTTGTTCTTCCGCTCGTTCGGGCCACGAATCTGCTCCTGAGGTACAAGCCTTATGATCCAACACAGCACTCGCCTCGCCTGCGCTCTCCTCATCCTTGCTCTCGCCACCCCTCCCGCCTTTGCCGCCAACAAGGACATGGTCCAGCTCCAGACCCAGGTCCAGGAACTGCAAAACGCCATCGCTCGCCTCCAGCAGTCCAACGACGAGCGCATGGGCGTCCTCAAGGACCTCGTCCAGCAGAGCGCCGATTCGGTCAACAGGATGTCGGTCGCCGTCGACGCCCTCCAGCAACAGATCCGCGCGCAGCATGACTCCACCAACGCCAAGCTCGACCAGTTCTCCGGCCAGGGGCAGACCCTCAACGACTCGCTCGACGAGGTCAAGGCCCGCCTCAACAACCTGGAAAAAGCCATGAAATCCGTGCAGGACCAGCAGCAGTCCATCGACGCCGCCCTGCAGAATCTCGTCCCCAACCCCGCCGCCGCGCCCAATGCAACCGGCACCCCAACGCCTCCGGACACCACCTTCTCCGCGCCATCTGTCGCGCCAGCGCCCACCGCCGGCAAGAAGGGCAGGCTGCTTCCCGGTGTTACGCCAGACAACGCACCGGACGCCTCCTCCGCGCTTCCGTCGAAACTGGTCCCGCCGGACGCATCCGCCCTCTACAAAACAGCCCTCAGCGACTACATGGCCGCCCACTACGCGCTGGCCACCACCGAGTTCGGCGAGGTCATCCGCTCCTCTCCCAATGACCCCCTCGCCGGCAACTCCTTCTACTATCTCGGCGAGATCGACTACCGCGCCGGAAAGTTCGCCGCAGCCCTCAAGGACTACGACCACGTACTCGAGCAGTTCCCCAACAACGCCAAAGGGCCCGTCTCGCACCTGCACAAGGGCCAGGCCCTCTTCGAGACAGGCAAACGCGAGGCTGGCATCAGTGAACTGCGCGCCCTCATCACCCGCTTCCCCAACTCCCCGGAAGCCACCCAGGCACGCAGCAAACTCAACGGCATGGGCGTCCCCATCGTCCCCAAGCGCCCA
>DAIRTY010000214.1:0-3533 GCA_036803645.1 Acidobacteriaceae bacterium
CCGCCGCCTGCCTTACGATCTCCGGCCTCTCGCGCGCAAAGTTCCCCATGTTGAAGAATGTCGCGCGAACACCATGCCGCGCCAGTACATCCAGCAGTTGCGGCGTAGCTGCATCGTTCGGCCCATCGTCGAATGTCAGCGCAACCTCGTCCCCGTCGTCGCCCGCGATCAGCGTCCGCCCGAAGATCTGCGACGTAGGCCACAGCGACGCATACGCGACGCCGCCCACTGCCAGCCCCAGCGCCGCCGCAACCGCCGCAACCTCCGCAATCGCTCCCGGCATCTCAGCCCTTCCCTGCCACGCCTGCCTTCAGCAATTCAAAAACTTCCTCCGCGTGCCCCGCCGGAGTCACCTTGGCGAACACATGCAGCAACCGCTGCCCCTTCCCCGTGTCCGCCGAGATCAGATACGTCGTCCGCTCGACTCCCGTCACCGGCTTGCCATACATCTTTTTCTCCTTCAGCAGCCCGTAGCGCTTAATCAGCGCCATCTCGGGATCGGCCAGCAGGTCGTATGGCAGATCGTACTTGTCCTTGAATTTCTTCTGCTTCGCCACCGTATCGCGCGAGACGCCCAGCACCACGATCCCGGCCCTCTTGAACTTCGCAAAGATGTCGCGGAACCCGCACGACTCCAGCGTACATCCCGGCGTATCGGCCCGCGGATAGAAGAACAGCACCACCGGCTTCGCCGCCAAACTCCGCAGCGAGACGCTCACCCCGTCCTGATTCAGCAGCGTAAAGTCCGCAACCACATCGCCAGCCTGCATCTTCACCCTCCTTACGCATCCTTGAAGGTTGTCATTCTGACTTGAAGGTTGTCATTCTGAGCGGAGCGAAGAATCCCCGCATTTCGTACTTGCTTTTGCTTGTTCTTGCTGAGAATTACATGATCGACAATATGGTTCTGCATTCTCACTTTTGATTTAGATGCATTCCCACGAGATCGTCGGGCTGAGGGACTGTGTCTTCGACTCGCAACGTATCAACGGCTCTGGCCAGGAAATAGATGTTAAAAATCACCATAAATATCATGCAGTAGCCAAGGACGTGATCTGCAAGGTCAGCATGGTGTGGATTGAACCACAGTGCTGCCCATCCACCGTACAACACGGCCCAGGCCGCACGCGGGTAGGGGTGATTGATGAATTGAGTGGTGATGCGGTCAACTAGCTTTGTCCGTAGTCGCTCCATGCCATCGCCCCCTTCTCTGAATCTGAAAGCTGCAAGCAGAATACGCTTCGTTCGCTTCAAATTGCTTTTCAGATTCAATTGCAGTGAAATCAGTTCGCCGCAAGCGCCGCAAACGTCTTCTCCAGCGAGGCCGAATCCTCCACATTGAGAGCCGCCGCCGCGTCCTTGCCCTGAATCTGCTTCAACAATCCGCTCAGCACGCGTCCCGGCCCCACCTCGATGAACTGCGTCACTCCTTGTCCCGCCAGCAATTCGATGCACTCCACCCAGCGCACGGCTCCAGTCACCTGCGCCACCAGCGCCGCGCGCGCCGCATCGCCCGTCGGTATCAGCGTCGCGCTCACATTCGCCGCCACCGGAAACGCCGGATCGCGGAACTCCACTCCCGCCAGGTCCCGCGCCAGCGACTCCTGCGCCGGCTGCATCAGCTTGCAGTGGAATGGCGCGCTCACCGGCAGCATCACCGCGCGTTTGGCCCCGGCCTGCTTGCACAACTCCGCCGCGCGCTCCACCGCCGCCTTCGCTCCCGAGATCACCGTCTGCCCCGGCGAGTTCAGGTTCGCCGCCGACACCACCGCGCTTCCCGGCACAAAGTTCAGCACTTCAGGATCGCCCGGCAGCGGCGTCAACTGGTCCTCCACCTGCTCGCAGATCACCCGAATCAAATCCGGCTCCAGCCCCAGAATCGCAGCCATCGCTCCCTCGCCCGCCGGAACCGCCTGCTGCATGTATCGCCCGCGCAGCCGCACCGCGCGCACCGCATCGGCAAAGCTCAGCGTCCCCGCCGCCACGTGCGCCGAGTACTCGCCCAGCGAGTGTCCCGCCGCAAATTTCGCCGCAATCCCCAGCGGTTTCAGCGCCTCCATCAGCACGCGAGCAGCAGCCGTAGACACCGTCAGAATCGCCGGCTGCGTATGCTCGGTCAGCCGCAGCGTCTCCTCCGGCCCCTCGAAGATCACCTTCGACAGCGCAAACCCCAGAGCCTCGTCGGCCTCCTCGAAGACCGCGCGCGCGGCAGCAAATTTGTCGTAGAGATCGCGCCCCATGCCCACCGACTGCGAGCCCTGGCCAGGAAACAGAAGTGCAATTGCGCTGTGTTGACTCATCCGAACCATCTTAACTCATGCGCGCCTCTCAGCCCGCCCCCCGCCTCCAGTGATACACTCGTACTTGCATCTCCAAGGACTCGAAAATATCCCCATGCTCATCTTTCTGATAGTCGTTCACGTCATCATCTGTCTGTTTCTGATCGGAGTTGTGCTGCTACAGCAGGGCAAGTCCGCCGACCTCGCCGGCGCCTTCGGCGGCCAGGGCTCGCAGACGGCCTTTGGCCCGCGCGGCGCGGCCAACCTGCTCACCAAGCTCACCACATGGGGCGCGGTCCTCTTCATGGTCGTCTCCATCTCCCTCACCGTCATGCTCTCCCGCTCGCGCGCAGACAAATCCGTCCTCTCTGGCACTCCGACCCAGCAGTCCGCGCCCAAAAAGTAGCCTCCGCCTTGCTCGTCATTCTGGCGCAGCCCTCTAAAGGTCGTCATTCTGGCGCAGCCCTCTGAAGGTCGTCATTCTGGCGCAGCCAGAATCTCTGTATTTGTCTTTCGTTCTTGCTCGTCATTCTGGCGCAGCCAGAATCTCTGTATTTGTCTTTCGGTGCAGCAATAAATCTTCTTTGTGAATACTGATTCGATATAAAACGCAAGTCCTGTCGGCCAATCCAGGTCCCCCATGATCCACGAGATCCTTCCCGTCGGCCCGCTGCAGTGCAACTGCTCCATCCTCGGCGACGAGGCCTCCGGCGAGGCCATCGTCGTCGATCCCGGCGATGAAGTCCTGCGCATCCTCGCCCTCCTCCAGCGACACAATCTCACCGTCAAGCAGATCCTCGTCACCCACGCGCACATCGACCACATCGCCGGAGCAGCCCGCCTCCAGGCCCTCACCGGCGCGCCCATCCTCTACAACCAGAACGACCTCCCGCTGGTCAAGATGATGGACGTCCAGGCAGGATGGCTCGGCAGCACCACCCCTGACGTCCGCCCGCCCGACGACACCCTCGACGACGGCAAGATCATCTCCATCGGAGCCGTCGGCAACGAAACGCCAGCCCTCTCCGGCAGCATCCTCTACACCCCAGGCCACACCCAGGGCAGCGTCTGCCTCTATCTCCCGGAGCAAAACCTGCTGCTCGCCGGAGACACCCTCTTCGCCGGCTCCGTCGGCCGCACAGACCTTCCCGGTGGAGACGGCCCAACCCTCCTCCGCTCCATCCACAGCAAGCTGCTTCCCCTGCCCGACTCGACCGTCGTCATCCCCGGCCACGGCCCCAATACCACCATCGG
>DAIRTY010000215.1:0-3520 GCA_036803645.1 Acidobacteriaceae bacterium
CCAACCACTCTCACGGCTCCTACAGCGCAACCGGCAGCATCTCCGCGCCGATCCTGCAGATCGCCAAGACGCGCGGCGAAGAGGACATTGCAGGCGCACAGGTTGCGCAGGCCAGAGACAAGTTGGCCGACCAGGTGCAGCAGGTCAATGCCGAGATACGCTACTCCATCCTCGACATCCAGTCCGCGGCCAAACTGGTTGAGGCGGCAAAGTCCAACGTCGATCTGGCCAGCGAGGCGCTCAGCGAGGCGCAGCAGCGCTTCCACTCAGGCGTCAGCGACAACCTGCCCGTCAGCCAGGCGCAGTCCTCGGTGGAGCAGGCCAACGACCAGTACATCGCCGCACTCTACCAGCACAACGCCGCCAAGCTATCGCTGGCGCGCGCCCTCGGCGTCGCGCAGTCCAACCTGAAAGATTATCTCGGAGGGAAGTAACCGTGGCAGACGAACAGAACCGAAGCAGCACACGATCCGCCAACCAATCCGCCGACCAGACCGCCGAAACCACAGGTAACTTCCCGGCCAAAGCCGGCGCGGAGGACGAGATCGACGACTCCGCCGAGACGAACGGCAGCCGCAAGTTCGTCATTATCGGCATCGTGCTGCTGCTTGTGCTGGGCGCAATCTTCTTCTACTGGCGCTCCACCTTCACCGAAGACACAGACGACGCGCAGGTGGACGGCAACCTTTACCAGATCAGCTCCCGCGTCTCCGGCCAGGTGGTCAAGGTCTATGTGGACGACAACCAGACCGTGCAGGCCGGCCAATTGCTGGCCGAGATCGACCCCACCGACTACCAGGTCGCCCTCGACCAGGCACAGGCCAACCTGGCCAGCGCACAGGCCGAATTTGTGCAGGCCACGGTCAATGTGCCCATCACGCAGGTCAACGTCGGCACCGTGGTCAGCACCACCGCCAGCGACGTGAAGGGGGCAAGCGATGTAGTGGCGCAGGCGGAGAAGCAGGTGGAGGCCGCCAACGCACGCGTCGATGAGGCGAAGGCCAACGCGCAGAAGGCGCAGGCGGACGTCGATCGCTACAAGCCGCTGGTCGAGAAGGACGTCATCTCCAAGCAGCAGTACGACGCAGCCGTCGCAGCCGCAGCAGCCAGTAAGGCCGCGGTCGCCGAGGCCGAGGCCTCGGTGCTGGCCCAGCAGAACGCCGTCTCCGGCGCGCGCCAGCGACTCGCCCAGGCCGAAGCGCAGTCGAGCCAGTCGGTGAAGAACGGCCCCGCCCAGGTGCGTGTGCAGCAGTCCCGAGCCGCCGCCGCCCAGGCCACCATCCAGCAGGCCCAGGCGCGCGTCGAGCAGGCGCGACTCAACCTGGGGTACACGCGCATCACCGCGCCGGTGGCGGGAATCGTGAACAAGAAGAACGTTGAGGTGGGTGCCAACCTGGCCACCGGACAGGACCTGATGACCATCATCCCGCTCACCAACCTGTGGGTGACGGCCAACTTCAAGGAGACGCAACTGACCCACATGCGCGCCGGCCAGAAGGTCACTATCAAGGTGGACGCCTACGGCGGACGCAAGTTCTCCGGCACGGTGACGCAGGTCGGCGGCGCAACAGGCTCCATGCTCTCGCTGTTCCCGCCGGAGAACGCCACGGGAAACTATGTCAAGGTGGTGCAGCGCATCCCCGTGCGCATCGACTTCACCAACCTACAGCAGGAAGATGGGGACTACGTTCTGCGCCCCGGCCTCTCGGTGACGCCGGTGATCGAGGTCAAGTAGCGAAACTCGCAGGCCGGATGGCATCGCCGATGAGCAGCAGTACCGGCGCGGGCCCGACTGCTTCGTCGGTGATCGCCGCCAGCGTCGTGCGCAGAATGCGTTCGTCGGGCGTTGTCGCATTGGAGACGGCAATGCAGGGCGTCTCGCCGTCGATGCCGGAGGCGATCAGCTCGTCGGCTAGCTGACGGAAGCGGCGACCAGGCATATAGACCACCAGCGTCGCATCCTTGGGAAACGCGCCCTCCCACTTGGGCGTGAGTCGCAGTTTGGCTGGCGCGTCGGGACGCGGCGCTGCGTGGTGCGCGGTGGCAAAGATCAGCTTCGAGGCGGATCCGCGGTCGGTCAGCGGCGTCTTCAGCGCGGCCGCCACGGCGAAGGCCGCGGTAATTCCGGGGACAATCTCGAAGGGAATCGCAGCCTCGGTGAGCGCGGCGATCTCCTCGCCCGCTCGACCGAAGATCAGCGGCTCGCCCGACTTCAGCCGCACCACGCTGCGCCCCGCGCGCGCGTGCTCCAGCATCAACGCATGAATTCCGGCCTGCGTAATGCGCGGCTGCCCGCATCGCTTGCCCACGGGAACGATAAGCGCGGATGGAGATGCCAGTGCGAGGACTTCGTCGGAGACCAGATCGTCGGGCAGAATTACATCCGCCGTCTCGATCAGATGCAGGGCGCGCAGCGTCAGCAGCTCCGCGTCGCCGGGGCCGGCGCCGACAAGATAGACCACGCCCGATTGCGCCGATCTCTTCATAGTTTGTGCCCGGTGGTATCGTTTGGCGCGGGCAGCGGATTGGTCTGCGCGTGCCGACGGGCCAGGGCGCGCGTAGGGCATCCCTCGAAGCCGCAGAGGTCGCGGCTGGCGAGCTGATGCAGCAGCTCGCGGCGGGCGTCGTTGGCGGGCTCGCGTTGCAGAATCTCGCGGCGCAGATTGCCCAGCTCGGCGAGCCACTCGCCGGCATCGAGCGGGAGGAGCGCGTCGATCTGTTTGCGCAGACGTTGCGCCAGCGCGGGACTTGCGCCTGCGGTGGAGATGGCGATCTGCAGGTCGCCGCGACGCACCACGGAAGGAAAGTAGAAGTCGCAGAAGGGTGGGTCGTCCACCGCATTCACCAGAATCCCCCCCCCCTCAGCCTCGGCAAAGACCGCGCGATTCACCGCCGCGTCATTGGTCGCCGCAACCGCAAGGAACTGCCCTGCCAAGTCGCCTACCGCATACGTGCGCCGATGCCATACGATCTCGCCCGCCTCCGCCATCTCCGCGATGCGCGCGCTGGAGGCTGGGGCAACCACCGTCACGCGAGCCTCCGCAGCGCGCAACGAATCAATCTTCGACTCAGCAATATCCCCACCGCCAACCACGATACAAGGCCGGCCCGTCAGCTTCAAAAAAATGGGGAAAAGGCTCATGGATTATTATGCGTCCACGACGTGTCGCCCACCCAACGGGGGAGCATCGCGTTCGACTGGCGCGACGATGGTGCCTGCGAGTTGTGCGCGGAGGGTTTCGTCGTCGGTGCGGGAGAAGTAGGCGCGGAGGTCTTCGTCCGGCTCGCGCTCCGAGAGATAGGCGCGCAGCAGGCGCTCGATGGCCGCGGGGCAGTCTTCCGCAGCTGCGCGGAATCCGATCTGGCGCGCGATGGCAGCGTACTTGCCGACCGCGCCGCCCACGCAGAAGTAGAAGGCATCGACCATTGCACCGTCCTTCTTGATCTTCTTGCCCTCGAGGCCAATGTCGGCGATCCAGCTTTGTCCGCAGGAGTTGGTGCAGCCGGTGACGTGCAGGCG
>DAIRTY010000216.1:0-2893 GCA_036803645.1 Acidobacteriaceae bacterium
GTCGTCGTTGGCATCGATGTCGGCGTGCGATACATCGATGGCGCGCGACGAGTCAATATCAATTCCGTCTGTCGATGGCCCGCGTCCGCCCTCGTTGTTGCGGATAATCACGCCGTCGATCGCCACATCGTGCGAGTAGAGCACCTGCACGGTCCAGAAGCCGGAACGCTTCAGCGTGATTCCGCCGCCGAAGTGGACGTTATACGAGTTCTGGATCAGTGTCAGCCGCACGCGCTTGGCGTCGTAGTCGGAGGCCCAGCGCAGACCCTTGGGCTCGTACTGGGCGCGCAGCTCGGTGTACACCTTCCACCACACCGCCCCGTTGCCGTCGATTGTTCCCTTGCCTGTCAGCGTCACGTCGTGGGCGTCGCGGATGTTGATCAGCGCCGTGGGCCACGTCATCTCGATCCCGGCGATGCGTGTGGCGTGCTCCGGGTAGTCCTCGATGTGCTGCGATCCGGTGAGCGTGACGCCCTCGGGAATGTCCAGCGTCACGCCGGATTTCAGGAAGATCGCTCCGGTCAGGTAGGTCCCCGGCTTGAAGCTGACCGTCTCCTTCTTCGCCGACGCCGTGTCGATGGCCTTTTGAATGGCCGCAGTATCTAAAGTAGTACTGTCACCTTTGGCCCCGAAATCGTTGACTAATAATATCTTCGGTGCGGCCATTGCCGAGGATGAGATCGCCATCGCGCTGGCAAGGATTGCTGCGCGAAACTTCATGGTGCGGCTATTCATTTGCCCTCCGCGGTCACGAGGTGAACCGGCCCCAGCAGACCGGAGCTGATGGGCGCCACCAGGTTCAGGTCCTGCATCTGGAAGCGGTCGCCGTACTTGGCGATCAGCGATGCGTAGTCGTGCGGCGGTAGTGCCGACCAGGCGTTGAGCGCGGTGTTGTAGACATCGATCTCAATGTGGTTCACGCCCGGCTTGAGTAGTTTGGAGACGTTGAGCCGGTAGGGCGGGTGCCACAGCGCTCCCGCCGATTTTCCGTTGATGGTGACCAGAGCAGCCGCCTGCACCGGCGGATCGTAGAACGCGTAGGAGTGCGCGGCGCGAACGGGAACGGCTGAAGGCTTGCCGCCGTCGACCTGCAGGAAGACCGGGCCGGCGGGCGCGGCGGCCAGCGTGAAGTCGCGCGTGTAGATGCCTTCGCCGGAGTAATGAATCGTGGATGGATCGGCGATCCAGTCGGTCGGCGTGGACTCATTGACGCTCTTGTTCAGGCCCGTAAAGTTGACCTTCCAATCGCTGCTCAGGTCGGCGATCTGCTTCGACGGCGCAGGCGCGGGCTTGACGGCGGATGGCGTATCGCTGAAGACGAAGACGCGCGATCCGTATGCAGCCAGTTGGATCGGCTGCGCCGTTGCCGAGGCGGCAGAGATGGCCGCCGAGTCGCCATCCCACTCTTCGGCGAACTTGTGCGTTGTGGCGAAGGTAGCGCTGGTGTCGATGGGCTGATTGGATGTGTTCACCACCAGGTAGATGTCCGCGTTGGCCAGCCTGCGGCGGATGAAGCCGATTGTGTTGCGGTTTGCGTCGTCAGTGGCAGAGATCTGGAAGTCGGGCCGTGCGGCGTGCTGCAGCGCCTGCGCCAGACTCGTCTCATCGGGAACGAGAATAATCTCGGAGGTGTCCCCACCCGCATCGCCCAGCGGTTTTCCTTCGGGCGTGAGCGTCGGCAGATGGCCGACGGCGATCGCCTTGCCGCCGCTCTTGGTATACGCCGCGATCTTCTTCAGCGTCTCCACCGGGATGCGCTGCATGTTCGGCAGAATCAGAATCTGGTGCGCGCCGAGCCCGACCTTGTTGATCGCCTTGGCGTCGATGAAGTCCACGTTATAGCCCGCCGAGAGGATAGTGGACATCATCGCCGGAGTGACGTAGCGGCCCATGTCCGCGGTCACCGAGCTGCGCCCCGGCGCAAAGGTGGCCCATGCGTCGTCGGTGGGCATCATGATGGCGACCTGGTTGGCTGGCTTGCCCTGGCGCAGCAGGTAGCTCATCCGTCCGATGTATGCGGTCACGGCGGGCATCACCGGGTGCCACGGGTTGTGGTTGTTGAACGACGCCGCGGCGTACAGGCTCCAGCCCGGCTCCGGTACATCGCCCGGAGGCGCGGAGTAGCCCCAGCCGTGGCATATGATCTGGTTCTCGCCCATGATGAAGTCGATGTCCGCCTCCGTCTTCATGTCCAGCGGAATGGCGCGGTACACCGGAGAGTGCAGCCAGGTGAACGTCTCGCCGCTGGTGACGACGTGGTTGTAGACGTGGTTGGCCGAGGTCGCCCAGCGCAGGGTGGAGAAGGCGCGCCACTGCGGGCCTTCGCCCTCGGCCAGCGACACCAGATTCTGGCTGGAGAAGTCCACCGCCGGTTCGCCATAGGTCTGCGAGCGGAACTTGGTGTGATGCGCCACGGCCCAGGCTGTCATCTGCGTCAGGTAGTTCTCGTCGATCAGTTCGGTCAGGGTCTTGCCGTAGTCGTGGCGCACGTTGTCGGCGGCAAGGCTGCCTCCATTGGCCAGCTCCGGCAGGTGTGGAAGCAGGTCGTAGCCGCGCCGCTTCTGAAACTCGGCGGGCAGTTTCGGGGTCCAGTCCGAGCCGTACGCCTCCAGTGAGTCGGAGAAGATGGCATACGGGGGGGTCGAGCCGAACGCCCCAATGAGAGGTTCGCCGACGTCCTTCAGGTAGTCGGCCACCGCGACATGCGAGAAGGGATCGAGCACCCAGCCATCGGCCCCCACGGCGGCCCGCTTCACCTGCTGTTTGGTATGGCCAAGAATGAAGAAGATCGCGGTGCGCGGCTTGTCGGCGGACGCGACAGCGGCCGTGTTGCCGGAGACGGCGAGCGGCTTGGCGGAGGCTGCATCGTACGCCTGCGGGGGAGTCCCCGCAC
>DAIRTY010000216.1:2903-3500 GCA_036803645.1 Acidobacteriaceae bacterium
TCAGTTGCACGTACGATCGCAACATGCCGTTTTCGCTCTTGATCATGGCTGGCCCTTCGATGATCCGCACGTCGGCCACCATCGAAAGCGGAATCTGCATGGGCGTTGTGGAAGTCGGCGAGCGGCTTGGCGGAGGCTGCATCGTACGCCTGCGGGGGAGTCCCCGCACCGCGTCCGCCGCGGCCTGCGACTGCGCCGCCAGATCCTCCGGATGGCGCAGCCGCAGCCGTGGTTGCCGCAATGTCGGCGACATCGGCTGCGATGAGCGACTCGCCTTCAGCGAGTGATGGCACGGCAACTGAGGTTGCACCGGCAGGCACTGGCACCTGTGCTACGCGGACGCGCGTCACGGCCTCGGCCAGCGTCGTCTTGGGGCCGCCATAGGGCCAGCCGGAGCCGAGCGTCAGGTCGATGCGCAGTCCCAGCTTGCGTCCCTCGGCCTGCGCATAGGCCACGTCGTCCAGCATCTCCGGCGAGAGAAATGGCAGGTTCTTCAGCCCCTTGGCTGGGTCGTCGAGCACCTGCGCATACTCAAATGCCAACTCCGCGCCCTGGATGCCGTCGGCCTTCATCTGCTGCAACTCGCGCAGGATCTCC
>DAIRTY010000217.1:0-3487 GCA_036803645.1 Acidobacteriaceae bacterium
ACCGCGCATAAAAAGTACGAAGCGCAGTTTGCCAATCAGATCTGGCAGTCCGACATGCTCTTCGGCCCCTGGGTCGGACGGCCCGGCGGAGGCAAGCAGCAGGTCTTCCTCCAGGCCGCGCTGGACGACGCCAGCCGCCTCATCCCGCACGCCCAGTTCTATCCCAACCAGGGACTCGACGCCTTCCTGGACTGCCTGCGCCAGGCCATCGCTGCCCGCGGCATCCCCACTCGTCTCTACATGGACAACGCCAAGATCTACCGCTCGCCGCAGTTGGCCCGCATCGCCGCTTCCATCGGCATCCTCATCGTGCACACGCCTCCCTATCAACCCGAAGGCCGCGGCAAGATCGAACGCTTCTTCCGTTCCGTGCGCGAACAGTTTCTGGCCTCACTCGATCCCAAGGTCCTGCTGTCCATCGAGCAACTCAACGAGCGCTTGTGGCACTGGCTCGACACCGTCTATCACCGCCGCGAACACAGCTCTCTCCAGACCACGCCGCTGGTGCGCTGGCAGCGCGATATCGAACAGGTCCGCCAACTTCCGCCGGCCACCGATTTACGGCGTCTGTTCTTTCATCGCGTGGACCGGCTGGTGCGCCGCGATTCCACCTTCCTGTTGAAGAATCGTTTCTTCGAAGCGCCCTCGCATCTGGCCGGCAAGCGCATCGAAGTGCGCTTCGATCCGCTCGATCTCACCCAACTGGAGATTTACTCGGAAGGCAAGCCGGAAGGCGTGGCGCGGCTGGTCGATGCGGTTCTTAACGGGTCGCTGCCGTCCTGGAAAACGGAGAGGAAGTAGCCATGTGGGAATCCTTCTTCGGCTTCAAGAAAACTCCCTTCGGCGACAGCCCCGACGCCAAACAACTGTTCGCTTCCCAGGCCTGGAACCAGGTCAAGACGCGGCTGGAGTTCCTGGCCCAGCATCACGGCGTCGGCCTGGTCACCGGCGAAGTGGGCGCCGGCAAGTCCACCGCCGCGCGCGTCTTCACCGCTACCCTCAACGCCAGCCTGTACAAGATCCTCTACGTCCACTTCTCCTCGGGCTCCGCGCTGGACCTGCTGCGCCAGATCGCTTTGGAACTGGACCTGGAACCGGCGCACTTCCGCGGCGACCTGGTGCGCCAGATTGCAGGCGCCATCGTGCGCCTGAACCAGAGCAAGAAGCAGCATCCCATTCTGATCTGCGATGAAGCCCACCTGCTGCCGCATCCCGCCCTGGAACAACTCCCGCTGTTGCTGAACTTCGACATGGATTCTTCCCGCTATCTCACCCTGTTGCTGGTCGGACAGCCGTTGCTGCGGCGCACGCTTTCCTTGCAGATGCATGAAGCCTTGCGGCAGCGCATCGGCGTGCAGTATCACCTGGAGGGACTCACGCGCGACGAACTCGACGCCTATCTGGCGCAACAACTCAAAGCCGCCGGTGTGTCGCAGCCGCTGTTTGACGATACCGCCCGCCAGGGGATGTATCAGGCCACCAAGGGCATTCCGCGCAAGGTCAACAAACTCGCCATGACGGCGTTGCGGCTGGCCGCGGCGAGTAAGTCGCAGACCGTGAATGAAGCCATCTTACTCGACGCCACAGCGGAGGCGATGCTGTGAAAGAGGCCGCCAAGGCGCCGATCAAACCGGCCGTGGTATCGCTGGCGCAGTTACTCACCGAGCAACCGGCCGCGCCGCCGCCTGGCTGGATCGAGCCGGGACTGTTGCCGCCGGAAGGCATCCTGTTTGTGGGCGGCGAGCCCAAGGTGGGCAAGAGCCTGCTGGTGGCCAATCTGGCGCTGGCGCTGGCCGCGGGCAAAGACCGCGCCGGCTTCCGCATACCCGCCGCGCGCCGGGTCCTGGTCTGCCAGTTCGAACTGCCCACGCCGCAGTTTGTGGCGCGTCTGGCGTCGATGCGCCGATCCGTGGGAGCCGCCGCCGACCAAAACCTGCTGGTGGACACGCGTGCCGGCGGCAATCTCCTCAGCGCGCCGCAGGGACTGAATCACTTCCTCAACGCCGCCCGGCAGGCCGCCGCCGAGGTGATCGTGCTCGACCCTTTGTACTCCACTCACGACCAGGACGAAAACGATACGCGCTCGATGGCGGCGCTGTGCCAGAGCCTGTTGCGGCTGCGCGATGCGTCCAAGGCGGCGCTCATCGTGGTGCATCACGTCCGCAAATCGATCGGCCGCGAAGAGATCGGCAGCGCCTTCCGCGGTTCCTCGGCGCTGCACGCGGTCGGCGACTCCTATCTGCTGCTCACGCGCCCTTCGGCCCATCTGTCGGCCACCGTCGAGTTGCGCTTCCAGTTTCGCTACGCCGCTCCGCCGGAGCCCCGACTGCTGCAACTGGATCCTCAGACGTTGTGCTTTTCCGCCGCTGGTCTGGCGCCCTCCAAGGCTGCCGCCGCGCGCAAGAAGGTGGAGCAGGAGCATGTGACCAAGGCCCTGGTCGGTCTCGGCCAACAGGCGCGTTATAACCAACTGCGCGAGCAGGTCATGGATCTGACCGATTGCTCCCGGCGCACCGCGCAACTGGCCATCGCCGAGGCTTGCCGGCAAGGCTCCATCGTGCAGGCCGACGGTCAGTATCGGCTGCCGTTCTGATTCTTGCGACTTTGCGCCGGGTCGCGCCGGCGCAAACCCTGCCCCGCGGGGAGTCGGGGCCCGAGGCTGGCGACGGATCTGTAGCCCAGACCTGTTCCTCAGTCCTACCCCGCCGGTTCCGGCATCGGTTTCGGCGGGGTTCTTGTCTTCAAAAACAGAATACTGGGATCAGCTTCCGAGCCTGTCCTCGGAGTCCAAACGCGAAGCCAGCCACGGCGCGCTTTTTGCGCCGGGGCTTTCCTTATGGATTTTCTCGCGGGATACCCTGTTCTGCCTATACAACGAAGTATCCTATCCCGGCCGCACCGGCTCCCTGCGCCATGGCTGAAGACACCGTCAGACAAGAATGTGACGAACGCACCGGAGAATATCGTGAGAATGAAGCGGGGGAAGATCGTGACCGATTACACAATCGCAAGGCACCCGTCAGTTTTCGATGAAGCGGATTTTCGGGGAGTTGGGAGTGTTCCGGCTTCGGGGACCGCTACGTGTCGCGAGTTCGTGAGTCTGCGATGAAGCCAGTCGGAAAGCCGGATGCCGGAAATCGGCACGTCCGGTTTGATGAGCGGGGTTGGGAAACGGGGCGGCGCTCGGCGTCAGTACCCGCGCCCAACCTCGACTCTACCTGCCCCACCACGCAGGATCCTACTCCGGCTTACATGCCCCCAGGTTCACCGTGAAGGCGGCGAGAGAAGTCCATTTCTGTCCCTGGCGATGCTCCAGGTGGAAGCTCTTGGTGGGACCGTCGGCGCGCACGCGCCAGTCGGGATTCGGGGTTACCGGGGCGCGCTTGATGCGGATGGCCTTGACGTTGGTTTCGCGGATATTCCAGGTTTCGCCGCCGTCGTTGGTCTCGAAGAGTTCGTAGCGGTCGCCGCTGGACCCCGGACCATG
>DAIRTY010000218.1:0-3456 GCA_036803645.1 Acidobacteriaceae bacterium
TTATATCGGAATGCTGCGGGAGCTGGCGCCGGAGTTGGGGCTGATCCACACGCAGGGGGAGACGCTGGGATCATTCGACCAGGCGCAGCAGCGGGGATTGCTGGATCGCTTCGGCGGTCTGGCGGCGGACGATGTGGAGGCGGCGTTTGCGGCTTGGCGGACGACGACGGAGCGGCTGGGGGAGCTGCAGGCCTCGGAGCAGGACAGGCTGCGAATGGCCGATCTGTGGAGATTCCAGACGCGGGAGATTGCCGACGCGCAACTGGTGGCCGAGGACGAGGACGCGAAGTTGGAGGCGGAGAAGCTCGTGCTGGCCAATGCCGAAAAGCTGTATACGGCGGCACAGAGCGCGCATGAGCTGCTATATGAGCAAGAGGGCTCGGCGGAGACGACGCTGACGGCGGCGCTGAAACATGTGGAGGAGCTGGCGAAGTTCGATGCGCGATTCGCGGAGCCGGTGCAGCAGCTTGCGGCGGCGAAGGCGGCGGTGGAGGACGTGAGCGCGGAGGTGAGGGACTTCGCGGAGAAGGTCCACGCATCGCCGGAGCGGCTGGAGGAGATCGAGGACCGGCTGGCGGCTCTGGACCGGTTGAAGCGGAAGTACGGCGGGACCGGCGGGAGTCAGACGCTGGCTGAGGTGATGCGCTTCGGCGAGGATGCTGCGCGACGGCTGGCCGAGGTAGAGAACCGCGACGAGATGCTGGCGGAGCTGCGGGTTCAGCAGGAGCGAGATGCGGCGGGCTATCGAGCGGCGGCGGAGAAGCTGACGGCGGCGCGGTTGGCGGCGGCAGCGCGGTTGGAGCGGCTGGCTACGGTGGAGATCAACGATCTGGCGATGACGGTGCGGTTCAAGGTTCAGGTTACTGGTTCTGCAGAGACGGGGGTCGAGGAGCCGTCGAGCTGGAGCGCGCATGGATGGGACCGGATCGAGTGCCTGATTGCGACCAACGCGGGTGAGCCGCTGAAGCCGCTGGATGAGATTGCGTCGGGCGGGGAGATGTCGCGGGTGCTGCTGGCGCTGAAGGTGACGGTGGAGGAGAGCTTCGCGGCTGGAGCGGGTCATGGAAAGAAGAAGACGGCTTCTCCTGGGCCGCGGGCGCTGCCGACGCCGCGAATGCTGGTCTTCGACGAGATCGACATTGGGATTGGCGGGCGAGCTGCCGAGGCGGTGGGGCGGAAGCTGAAGACGCTGGCAAAGCGGCAGCAGGTGGTGTGCATCACGCATCTGCCGCAGATTGCGGCGTTCGCGGACCAGCATTTTCTGATCGAGAAGGCGGACAAGGGCGGACGGACACGCACCAGCGTGCGGCGGATGGAAGAGGGGGAACGCGCGCAGGAGATTGCCCGGATGTTGAGCGGCGCGAAGGTGACGGAGTCGAGTATGGAGCACGCGCGGAGTTTGCTGAAGTCGAGCCGGTAGAGGCATTTTCACCAATGGTGTAGAGTGTCTCGCTGCGAACAAAATGCGGGGATTCTTCCCCTTCGGCAAGCTCAGGGTCAGAATGACAATTCATTTTTGGTCTACAGCAATTCCGAAAATGCTCTAACGCAATAAACCCTGTGGGCTCAATTATCGGTCGGTATCTTTTCAAAATGGTCGAGGACGAGGGAGGGCAGGATCAGCGGCTTCTTCTCGAGCCTGAGGCCGAGCTCCTTGCGAAAGGCATCCTCCATGCTGAGGCCGACGACCGGTGCCGGTGTAGCATCGCCGGCTTGCTTCGCTTCTGCGGCAGCAGAAGTGGTCTCTGCGCGAAGCGTGCGGCCGGCGGTGAAGAACACTGTGAAGTTATAGGAGCCGGCGAGGCCGGTCTTGTCGGCAACGCGATTCTTGACCTCAGACCCTGCCATGGCCTGCACCCTGTCGGCGAACTGCGCCATAGTGACGTTCTGACAATGGAACTCCGTGTCGAACGGAGAGTTAGCGTAGCGGGCAGGCTTCTCTCCATCGGCCGGACCGAATTTGCAGAAGCTGCGTGAGTTGGGATCGGCCTTCTTCATCTTGGGAGAGCCAGCGAGCAGCACGTACGCGTCCGGCTGCGTCCACTGGCCCCAGTGGTATTTCAACTGGAACCGGTCGATGAGAAGCTTCTTGAGCATATCGTTGATCTGGTCCGGGTCCTGATTCACCGCGCGAGCATCGATATTCGGTGGCAGTTTGACCACGATGGTGTATCGCCTTGGCGGAAGAGTCGAAAGTGCATCGCCCAGCATGGCTCCGGTGGGCAGTTCAAAGGCGCGCGTGAGAAGACCCTGCATGTTGAAACCGCGAAAGGTAATCTGCGAGCCGGCGGGGCGAATTGTGTCCTGCGGCTCATTGTCCGCAGACGGTTTGATCGTCGCGACCTCAAATTCAAGGTCCGCCAGTGCGGGAAGAAGCTTTGCAATATCCGGTGAGTTCGCGGTCGGGGTACGGTCCACCGTATCGACGACCATCGCCGGCTGCGGCACGTTCCCGCGCGTGACCACAAGGCCAAGCTGCTTTGTGAAGGCATCGGCGAAGACGCGGGCGCGGTCGTCCCTGGTATGTACGTCTGGCCCCAGCGAGAGCTTCAGCGTGAAGTCGTACGGCTTGGTGAGGCCGGTGCGGTCGACGATGGGATGCGGGAAGTCCTGGTCGCGGGCTGCGATGAACTGCGCCATCGTCTCGGAGGTGCAGGTGATGGTGTACTGGGCTGGATTCGACTTGTCCTGCGCGCCGTGGCATTCGCTCGCATCGGCCGGGGTCTTCGCGTCGGTGAGTTTGGGCCCATTTTTCGCAACGGTGACGAGAAAGCCGGGCAGCGGGCGGTTCTCCGTGTGGACCTTCAGATGAAAGCGCTCCGCGAGTACGCGCTTCATCACTGCACGCATCTGGTCATTCGGATTTGTGGGGGGATTCGCTGGATCCATGGGGCCGGTTTGGAAGGTTGGAGGCTTGAGTGAGGGAATCTTTGCGCTGACGTCGAAGCGGTCGAAATCGATCCAGGCGGGACCGCCGACGATGGCAGCGTTCTCCCGGTCGTCGTCCTGTTCTCCCAGTGCGTAGGCGAACTCGATCATGTCGAAGATCGTCGCGTTACGCATGTCGAACCGCTGATTGCCGATGTTGGTTTTGTAGACGATCTTAGGACGGTAGGGCGCGGAGTGCACATCGACGATGAGGGGCTCGGCCGGGGTCGGCTGCGCTGGGTTCTTTGCGGGAACCGGCGTCTGCGCGAGAAGTATGGAGACGGCGGAAGCGAGAAGCAGAGCGACGGCGAGGCGGATGACCTTCATCTGAAATCTCCATTCTCGGCACAGATTCACTTGAATTGTACCGTTCCTGAGAGTTTTGCAAGCGCTACGCATTCGAAGTCGAAAAACGGGGCGATTACGAGGGCGATTATGGCGATGCTGAGGGGACGGAGCATGGAGGACTCCTTGGCGTTGGCGGGAATGGAGAGATGGCCCGAGCAAAAAAAATAGCATCTTATCGCG
>DAIRTY010000219.1:0-3426 GCA_036803645.1 Acidobacteriaceae bacterium
AGGTCACGATTCCGACCTACCTGCTCGGCGAACCGGAACCGAATCCGCAGTTTTACTTTGGCGGCAACTCGCAGGGCGCGCAGCACCGCATCTATCCCTATCCCGCGTACGACAACCTGACCACGGAGAAGAAAGACAAGACCTACACCATGGTCTATCTGGAGAACGAGTATGTGAAGATCGGGATTCTGCCGGAGCTTGGCGGCAAGATCTTTACGGCGGTGGACAAGACCAATGGATACGACTTCATCTACAACCAGCATGTGATCAAGCCGGCGCTGATCAGCCTGCTGGGCGCGTGGATCTCGGGCGGGATCGAGTGGGACCTGCCACACCACCATCGCGCCACCAGCTTCCTGCCCATGCAGTACAAGGTGGAGGAGAACGCCGACGGATCGAAGACGGTGTGGATCGGCGAGCTGGAGCTGCGCGACCGCATGGAGTGGACCGTGGGCGTGACGCTGCATCCGGGGAAGTCCATCCTGCAGGCATCGTTCCGCATGAGCAACAGGACGCCGGTGCCGACCTCGATGCTGAGCTTCTCCAACGTCGCGGTGCATGTGAACGACAACTACCAGGTGATCTATCCGCCAAGCACGCAGTTTGTGACGTATCACGGCAAGCGCGACTTCACGACATGGCCGATCGCCACGACCAGGTACAACGGCGCGGACTATACGGCGGGAGTGGACGTGAGTTGGTACAAGAACCACGCGACGGCAAGCTCGATGTTCGCGTGGAACTATCGGGACGATTTTTTCGCTGGCTACGACCACGGCAAGAACGCCGGGATTATGAGCATCGCCGACCACAATGTTGTGCCGGGCAAGAAGTTCTGGACCTGGGGCAATGGGCCGAGCGGCCTGGCGGAGGACCACCTGCTGACCGACTCCGATGGGCCGTACATCGAGCTGATGGTGGGCTCGTACAGCGACAATCAGCCCGACTATAGCTGGCTGCAGCCGTACGAGACGCGCATGTGGAACCAGTACTGGTACCCGTTCCGCGACATCGACGGGGTGAAGAACGCGAACCTCGATGCGGCGGTGAATCTCGAAGTGAAGGACGGCACGGCGACGGTGGGTTTCTACTCGACCCAGGCGCGTCCGGCGGCCACGGTGACGCTTAAGCTGAAGGACCAGGTGCTGTTGAAGCAGACGATCGCGATCAGCCCGGGTCACTCCTTCGTGAAGCAGGTACGGTTGCCGGCGGGCGCGGACGAACACGATCTGCGCGCCGCGATTGCGGCGGATGGGCGCGAGCTGGTTGCCTACTCGCCGATCCGGCTGGAGAAGGAGACGATGCCGTCGCCGGTGGTGGAACCGCTGCCGCCAGCCGAGATCAAGACCACCGAAGAGCTGTACCTGACTGGGCTGCGGATGGAGCAGTTCCGTGCGCCGGGGAACGCCGATCCCAATGCGTACTGGCAGGAGGCGCTGCGGCGCGATCCCGGCGACATCCGCGTGAATACCGTGCTGGGCATCGACGCGATCAAGGCGGGCAGATTTGCCGATGCGGAGAGGCTTCTGCGCAAGGCGCTGGAACGCGACACGGCCAGCTACACATCACCGAAGGACGGCGAGCCGATCTACTACCTCGGGCTGGCGCTGAAGTCGCAGGGCAAGCTGGACGAGGCTTACGCGGAGTTTTACAAATCGACGTGGAGCGCTGCTTGGAGATCGCCGGGCTACTTTGCGCTGGCGCAGATTGACGCCGCGAGAGGCGACTTCAACGCGGCCCTGACCGCCGACGAAGACTCGCTGGAGGCCAATGCAAATAACATCCAAGCGCTGGCGCTGAAGGCCGCACTGCTGCGCCACACCGGACGCAGCGCCGAGGCGCTGGTTGCGATTGCTGCGATTAATAAGATCGATCCGCTCGACGTGCATGGGATGACGGAGCAGTGGCTGGCGACGAAATCGCCCGCCAGCGCCGCTGTGCTGGCGAAGACGGTGAGCGAGTTTCCCGCGACAGCGCTGGAGGTTGCCGCGGACGATATGGATGCGGGACTGTGGCAGGACGGCACTGCGCTGCTGACGCATATCGCCGACACGGCGCCGGACAAGTCCAAGGTATCGCCGCTGGTGTACTACTACCTCGCATACTTTGCCGAGCAGATGAAGCAGAGCGATAAGGCGCATGAGTACGACCGGCTGGCCGAAAAAGCTTCGCCGGAGTACGTCTTCCCGTTCCAGATGGAGATGATTGCGGTGCTCGAGGATGCGATGCGCATAGACCCAAAGGACGCGCGCGCGCCGTACTATCTGGGCAATCTGTTGTACGATTGGCAGCCGCAACAGGCTCAGGCGCTGTGGGAGAAGTCGGCCGCGCTGGGAGCGGACTTCCCGGTGGTGTATCGCAATCTGGCGATGGTGTATACGCGCCAGGGCAATCAGCGCGAGAAGGCGCTGGCGGCGTTGGAGAAGGGCGTTCAGTATGGCGGCAACGCGATGGTGCTGAACGATCTGGACAAGCTGTATGAGGAGAACGGCGTCTCGCCAGCGAAGCGGCTGGCGTTGATAGAGACGCACCAGGGGGTAGTCACGCGCGACGAGGTGATCGCGCGCGAGATCAACCTGGAGATCTTTGCGGGCAAGCCGGATGAGGCGATTCAACTGCTGCGTTCGCGGTTCTTCCGCGCATGGGAGGGCGGCGGGAGCTTCTCGCTGGGCGACTCGTGGATCAACGCAAATCTGGAGCGCGGCGCTCAGCAGATGACTGCCAAGCAGTACGCGCTTGCGCTGGCGGACTACCAGGCGGCGCTACAGGTTCCCGTCACGCTGCAAGAGGCGACCGGCAATGGCAGCGGCCGCCGAGGCGAGATTGAGTATTTGATTGGCAATGCGTACCAGGCAATGGGCGATTCCGCGAAGGCACGCAGCTCATGGACCGAGGCAGCGGGCTCGGGCGCGGCTGGCGCGGGCGGGCCGGGCGCGAATGGGCCGATGCGCAGCCGGGGCAACGTGGGCGGGCTGGCCGCCGGAGTGCGCGTGGAGCAGGCCGCGCCGTACTATCAGGCGCTGGCGCTGGAGAAACTGGGCCAGGATGATCGCGCCAAGGCGATCTTTGCGCAGCTCATCGCAACCGGCGATAAGTCGCTGGGCAGTGCGCCTGCAATGAAGCCAGCGGGCCAGTCCGTCGTGACTCCGGCCCAGCGCGCGCAGGTCGCGGACGCGCACTACCTGGTCGGTCTCGGCCAACTCGGGCTGAACCATCAGGACCAGGCGCGGCAGGAGTTTTCACTCGCGCTGGAGGCCAGTCCCGATCACTACGCCGCCATGCGGGCGCTCAACGATCGGATGCCCTGATGCACTTGGGATTCATTGCTTCTTAGCCGGAAAGCGATTGCGGTCTATGCGGGCGAATCGGCAGGGGAGTTCGCTCTGGCAGGAAGCGCGTCGCAAAAATCCCTTCCATCGGCTGTAA
>DAIRTY010000220.1:0-3419 GCA_036803645.1 Acidobacteriaceae bacterium
GTGCGCCTCGGTGGTGGTCAGCCGCTCGTCCCACAGATGCACAGTGATTCCGAACTCCACCCGCAGCTCTTCGGCGAACTCTTGCGCCTTTGCCGCCTGCGGACTCTGGTCGCCCGACATATACAGCGGATTGCCCACCACAGCCTCCGCGACCTCGTGCTTGCGCAGCACCCGCGCGATGGACTTCATCTCCGCGCGGTGACCACTCTTCCCGCCAGTCCGGTGCAGCGTAAACAGCGGCTGCGCTGTGTAGCCCAGCGGGTCCGAAACCGCCACGCCAATCCGCCGGTCGCCCACGTCGAACCCCACCACGCGCCGCACCAACTCGCCGGCCTGAGAATCGCAAGACCCGGCTTCCGAAATCTTTGCGTCCAACTCCGCGCGTTCCGCATCCATCTGCCGAGTGTAGAGCAAGCGGAGGGAAAATTCCTGCCGCTCTACCGCTGTGCCGTCTCGATCGCCAGCGCGACGCGCAGCATGGTCTCCTCGTTGAAGTGGCGGCCCATGATCTGCAAGCCGATGGGCAGCCCGCTCGCCGTCTCGCCGCACGGAACGCTCATTGCGCAGATGCCCGCGAGGCTGGCCGCGACCGAGTAGATGTCTTCCAGGTACATCTTCAGCGGGTCGGCGGTCTTCTCGCCCAGCTTCCACGGCGGGGTCGGCGTGATGGGCGCGACGATGGCGTCCACCTCGGCGAACGCGGCCAGGAAGTCGCGCGTCAGCAGCGTCCGCACCTGCTGCGCCTTGCGGTAGTACGCGTCGTAGTAGCCAGCCGAGAGCACGTAGGTCCCCAGCAGAATTCTGCGCTTCACCTCCGCGCCGAAGCCCTGGTCGCGCGTCTCCCGATACATCGCGGAGAGCGTCTTCACCCCATCGGCCCTCAGACCGAAGCGCACGCCGTCGAAGCGCGACAGATTGGCCGAGGCCTCCGCCGTCGCAATCACGTAATAGGTGGGGATCGCGTACTTGGTATGCGGCAACGCAATCGTCTTCACCTCGCAGCCCGCGGCTCTCAGCCCGTCCAGTGCGTGCTCGATGGCCGCGCGAATCTCCGCGTCCAGCCCCTCGCCGAAGTACTCGGCCGGAACGCCAATGCGCAGGCCCTTCACCGGCTTCTCCAGCGCGCCCACATAATCTCCAACCGGCCGGTCGGAGCTGGTCGCGTCCTTTGCATCCTGCCCGGCGAGAACGCCCAGCATCGTGGCTGTGTCGCGCACGTTGGTCGCGAACGGCCCCACGCGGTCCAGCGACGACGCAAACGCGATCAGCCCGTAGCGCGAGACGCGCCCGTATGTCGGCAGCACGCCGACCACGCCGCAGAACGCCGCCGGCTGGCGAATCGATCCGCCGGTGTCCGAGCCCAGCGACGCCACCGCGAAGCCCGCCGCAACCGCCGCAGCCGATCCGCCGCTCGACCCGCCCGGCACGCGGTCCAGAGCGCGCGGATTCCGCACCGGCCCGTAGGCCGAGTTCTCGTTCGACGAGCCCATGGCAAACTCATCGCAGTTCAGTTTGCCCAGCAGCACCGCGCCCGCCGCCTCCAGCCGCGTCACCGCCGTCGCATCGTATGGCGGCATGTAGCCCTTCAGGATCAGCGAACTCGCAGTCGCCGGCGATCCCTTCATCGTCAGCACGTCCTTGATTCCCACGGGAACGCCGGCCAGCGGCCCCAGCGCGTCGCCCTTGGCTGCCATCGCGTCGATCTTCGCCGCCTGCGCCAGCGCGCGTTCGCGGCTCAGCGCCAGAAAGCTGTTGATCCCCTTGCCGTCCGCCCCATCCTCGGCCGCGATCCTTGCATAGTGCTCCTCGGCCACAGCCGTCGCCGTTTTCGCGCCACTCGCAACCGCCGCCCGCACACCGTCAATCGTCATCCCGCCCAATTCCATCTCCCGTCGCGCTCTTACCCCTGTTCCCTGTTCCCTGACCTCTGTTCCCTATCTTTCAATCACCTTGGGAACCTTGAAGAAGCGGCCATCTGTCTCTGGTGCCACGGCCATCACCGCCGCGCGGTCCAGCGACGCCCGCTCGGCATCCGCGCGCAGGCTTGCTCCGGTCGACTCAATCTCCGCGCCCAGCATCTCGCCCACCTGCGCCATCGCAGGAACGCCCGCCGTCTCCAACTCATTCAACTGAGCAATGTGGCCCAGAATCGCGTTCAGGTCGCGCTGCATGAGCGGCACCTCTTCGGCGGTCAGATCCAGGTTCGCCAGCTCGGCGACCCGCAGCACCTCGTCCATACTTACGCCCGCAACCTCAGCCATCCGTCCCGTCCTTTGCTTGTCATTCCGCAGCGTCCCTTGTCATTCCGCAGTGTCCCTTGTCATTCCGCAGCTCCCTCTGTTTGTCATTCCACAGCGCCAACTGTTTGTCATTCCGTAGCGCAGCGGAGGAATCTGCTTTTGCTTCTGCTGTTCTTCTACCGCTCCTCAATTTTTCTTTAATTCAAAGTGTATCGCGGCCACCGGCACGCCACTGATGCGAGCCATCTCGCGCTCCAGCACGCCGCCCAGCGAGATCATCTGCCGCATCCACATTGCGTCTGCGACCTCGACCCGCACCACGCCCGCAGCGTAGCCAACAACTGCGCCGTGCTCCGCCATCGCGCGTCCGCAGGCCACCGTCCACGCCGCGGCCAGCCGGTCTTCCTCGCGCATGCCGCCCAGGCTCGACTTCAAGCTGCCGCGCAACAGCTCCCTCATCGCCTCCATGCCGCCCTGCCTCGGCGCTTCGCGCGCCTGTGTTCCTGTTGCGCCTGTGTTCCTGTTGCGTCGTCATTCCTATTGAGTCGTCATTCTGGCGAAGCCAGAATCTCCGTATTTCGCTCGAAGTGAAACAAACAACCCATCAGAAAATCGCTTACTTCTTCTTCACCGGAAAGCGATAGACAACTCCGCCGGAGATGGCAAAGTATTCGCGCGTCCCCGAGCCGAATTCATCCAGAATCAGATCGGGAGAGAGCCTTACCGCCCAGTTCTTGGAGCGGTTCATGTCTATACTGCCTCCCAGCGCAAAGATCGCAGCGGTGTGGTTGGCATAGAGCCCGACAAGGCGCGCATTCTCCGTGGCATTGTAGACGTCGCCAGGGCCAGCTCCCGCGGTCCCTGCGTCGAAGACTCCATACGACGGCCCGGCGTAGGCGTGCAGTTCGAGCGCCGCGTGCTGGTTCTGCATCCAGCGATACTGCGCGCCGAAGAGCACCATGTTCATGTACACCAGCGGACGGTGAATGCCATAGGTCCCCGCTCTAGGCAGCACCGGCGTCGTCCCCGCCTCGCCGCGATACTCCGCCGCCAGTCCCCACTTACGGGTCAGCCAGTAGGTGCCTTCCAACTCGCCGCCGCCGAAGTCCATGCGCCGGGTCAGGTTCTGTCCGGCCATGAAGTTCATGAAGTTCAGCCCGCCATATACCTCATACTTAT
>DAIRTY010000221.1:0-3400 GCA_036803645.1 Acidobacteriaceae bacterium
GTCGCGCCGCCGCCGCCTTCGTTCTGCGGAGGCTCGCTCACGCTGGCGACGTGCGGATGACTTTGCAGGTACTGGCGAAGCGCCTTGCGCAGAATTCCCATGCCGCTGCCATGCACCACGCGGAGACGCACCGCGCCCGCCAGGAATGCGCGGTCCACGAACTTCTCCACCGCGCGAGTGGCTTCGTCCACGGTCTGGCCGATCACGTTGATCTCGGTGGCGACGTTGTCGTCTTCCCGCACCAGGGTAACGTTGATACCGCGGGCGCGCGCCGATTCCACTGGGTTAACTCCGGCTCGCGCGATCACGCTGGCAAAATCGTCGCGCGCCACCTTCATCTTCATGGGCCCAACCGCCACCTCGAAGCTGTCATCGTCGAAATAGCGCAGCACCTTGGCGTCGCGGCCCAACGACTTCAGCCGCACGGTATCGCCAATGCCGACCTGCTTGACGACATGCTGTTGTGCGTGCGGATCGCCCGTATCGGCCCCGGTGGTGTGCGCCACCACCGTGGAATCGAACTGCTCGCGGAATTCGCGGCGCATCTTGGCGATGCGGCGTTCCGCGTCTTTCGACAGCTTCAACGCCTGAGCGCGGTCCTGCACGGCGTTAACGGTTTCGCGGGCACGGTACTCGAAGTCGCGCAACACGCTGTCCAGCTTCTTCTCCAGCTCGCGCAGCTTCTCACGTTGTTCCTTGCGGCCTTCGAGGGCAAGCTGGTGGCGCTCGCGCGCCAACTCTTGCTCGCGTGCACTAAGCTCGGCCCGCTCAGCGTCAATTTGTCGCAGCTCGGAGTGGAGGCGGTCGAGAAAGCGCGACACGTCCTGGGCTTGCGAGCTCATCCGCTGCCGCGCCTGGGCTACGATCTCCGGATTCAGCCCGAGCTTTTGCGCGATGTTAATGCCGGCCGAGGCGCCTGGTATTCCGATACGCAGTTCGAACGTCGGAGCGAATGTGTCCTCATCGAAGCCGACGGCCGCGTTGAGCACGCCCGGCGTGTTTGCCGCGTAGACCTTGAGAGCGGTGTGATGAGTGGAGACGATGCTGATGCATGCGGCGCGCCGGAAGTAGTCGGCAATGGCGACGGCCAGCGCGGCGCCTTCCTCGGGATCGGTGGCGGAACCCAACTCGTCGAGCAGGACCAGCGAATGCGCGGTCGCCTGGTGAGAGATGAGATCGATGTTGGTGACGTGCGCCGAAAAGGTCGAGAGGTTTTGCTCGATGGATTGGTAATCGCCGATGTCGGCGAACACCGAATCGAAGATGGGCAGGTCGGCGCGCTCGGCCGGCACCGGAATACCCGATTGCGCCATCAGCGCCAACAGCCCAATGGTCTTGAGGGCAACGGTTTTTCCGCCGGTGTTGGGACCGCTGATAATGAGCTGGCGATGCTGACCGTCAAGTTCGACGGTAAGCGGAACCACGGCAACGCCCCTGGCCTTCAGAGTTCGCTCCATCAGGGGATGGCGGGCCTTGCGCACGACCAGCGCATCACACGAGTCTGTAACCGATGACCCATCGACCGGTGATTCGGTGACCGGAGACACGCCGGGCTGTGACGATCCCGATTCGGCTGCGGCGTCGCCATCCGCCAGCAGCTTTACGGTTACGCAGTCGTAGTCCTCGGCAAAGCGCGCCTTGGCGAATTGCAACTCGAGTTCGGAAAGGACGTACACCGCGTTGCTGAGGGCGTCGGCATGTTCGCCCAGCCGCGCCGTCATCTCCAGCAGAATGCGATGGATCTCCGCCTGCTCATCTTCCAGCAGCCGCACCAGGTCGTTGTTCTGCTCGATGGTCTCCAGCGGCTCGATAAATACCGTCTGTCCGCTGGAAGAGGCGCCGTGCGCCACCCCTTGCACCCGGCGGCGCTGCTCCACCTTTACCGGAATGACGAAGCGTTCGCCACGAATGGTGACCAGCTCTTCCTGGACTGCGCCGTCCTCGGAAAGACGCCGCAGATAGGAGCGGAGCGACTCCTGGATGGCGCGTTTCTGTTTCTCCATGTCGCGGCGAATTCGCGCCAACTCCGGCGAAGCCTTATCGTCGAGCGTACCGTCAGGGAGGATTTTGTTGCGGAAGTAACGCAACAGGAGCGTGAAATCCGCCAGGGTCTGCGAGAGCTCGAGGATTGCCTGCCACTTGCCCTGCACTTCGACTGGCGGATGCAGCGCGATCTCCCGCCACTCGGCGGCGCGGTCGGCTATCAGGAGCAAGTCGCGGATCTCGGTGATCTCCAGGGCAGCGCCGCGGATGCGCGACTTGTTCACCAGCGTCGTGGGATCGAGCAGGCCATGAAAATCGAAATGACCGCCGGCGCGTAGATACCCGCGCAGCTCCGCGACCAGTTGCTGCTGGCGTTCGATCCATTGCCGGTCACGCGAGGGCGTGAGCTGCATCACGCGTTCATGCCCGAGCGGCGAGCCGGTGTAAATGGCCAGCAGTTGACGCAGTTGATCGAATTCGAGCACGCGCTCGCTGGAGTGATGGATTGGGCTGGGAGAACTCATCGGGGCTGCCTCCATGGTACAGCAGCCAAAGGTGCGATCAGCCGCCCCAATGCGGCGACTGTGCTTGCTTGAGGTGAAGTTAGCCCTCGGGTTAAACTAACTCGCGGCGATGGAGTTCGCCGTTAACCGCCCGTGGGCTGATAACTCCTACCAAGCAAGCAGGAGAACTCCATCGTGAACTATCTGTGGATCGCCTTAGGCGCGATTGTCGGCGCGAGCGCGCGTTACTTTCTCAGCGGATATATCGCCCGCGTTTTCTCAACCACCTTCCCCTACGGGACGCTCCTCATCAACGTCACCGGCAGCCTTTTGATTGGCTTCTTCCTTGTTCTTGCCGGAGAACGCATGCTGCTCGATCCTCGCTGGCGGCTCCTGGTAGCCATTGGCTTCTGCGGCTCGTACACAACATTTTCCAGCTATGCCTTCGAAACGTTCGCCTACATGGAGCAGGGACAGTGGATGTTGATGGCGGTAAACATTGTGGCCAGCAACGCGCTCTGCCTGGCGGCAGTCGTGGCGGGCGCAGCAATCGCGCGGGGGTTGTAAAATGGCATCTCCTATGGCTGTACAGGTAACCATGTATCTCACGGAGGGCGATTCCTGGCATCATCGTCCGCTGCACTTGGAAGTGCTGAAGTATCTGCGTCAGGAAAACGTTGCCGGCGCCGTGGCCTTCCACTCGGTCGCGGGGTTCCAAGGGCGAAGCAGCGTCCAGACCGCCCATCTTGTCGAGGCAGGAGGGGACCTGCCGGTTGTGATTACCTTCGTCGATGCCGACGAGCACGTCACTCGCGTTCTTCCCAAGCTGCGAGAGATGGCCGCTCATCGTCTCATCGTCCGTGAAAATGTTGTGATCGAGCAGGGCAGCCTCGATTGATGGACGCATTCACGAG
>DAIRTY010000222.1:0-3393 GCA_036803645.1 Acidobacteriaceae bacterium
TAATTGTATCAAGCGGAGCATAACTACTATGCCAACTATTTTTCGGAGGGAAGTGTTTGATGGGATGCATGTTAGTTGAATTTCTTGGTGTCGAGGGGCTTGACATGCGGATTTGCTGGGGTTTTTGAGGGGTGCAACGAGAAGTTTTTTTGTTTCGGCTATGGGCTATGGGCTATAGGCTGTGGGCAACGCCTCCAGGTCTCAAAAACAAGAACCGGGGACTCCCGGCAGGTGGTACCGGCCAGTCCGCTTGACAAGTGTTGCGTTACGGGCTACACTGTTTGCGATGAGGATTCGCAACTTCGTTCACAAGGGCATCCGGAAGCTCTACGAAGAAGACAGTGCGAAGGGTGTCTCCTCCGATACGGCGGACAAGCTGCGCAAGATGTTTGCCTTTCTGGACGATATGGACGACCCGGACGAGTTGAGGTCGTTGCCGTCCTGGAAGGCGCATATCTTGACCGGCGACCGCAAGGGCACATGGAGCCTCAGTGTGACCGGCAACCGGCGCCTGACGTTTCGCATTGACGCAGTCGAGCGCGAGATTTGCGATCTGAACTTAGAGGATTACCACTAGAAGAGGGGGTTGACCGATGGCGATGAAGAACCCACCACATCCAGGAGATTTTATTCGGACGGAGATTGTCGAGCCTGCGGGGTTGACGGTGACCGCGGCGGCGGCGGCGCTTCAGGTCTCTCGGCCTGCTCTCTCCAGTTTGCTGAATGGGAGGGCAAGCCTCTCCGGCGATATGGCGCTGCGGATCGAGAAGGCCTTCGGAGTGCGGATGGAGACGCTGATGCGGATGCAGTCTTCATTCGACATTGCCGAGACGCGCAAACGCGAAGGGCAGATTCGCCTGCGGCGCGTTGCTGTGCTGGCTGCCACGATATAAGCGCGGTAGATTGAGAACTCTCGCACTAGGGCAGTTTAGTAATTGGTGTAGACCGTCGTGGAACGAGCAAAAGATTCCTCCGCTGCGTTACGGAATGACAAACAAATTTGGTCTATAGCAATTCCAAAAATGCTCTAGGAGGCGGGCGCGGGGCGGTAGAAGTAGCAGTCCTTGGCAAACTCCGCCGTAAAGAGGTTTGTCAGATCCTCCGCCTGCTCCGCGGCCCCCAGCATCAGATACCCGCCCGGCACCATCTGGCGATAGACGTCGCTGAAGACGCAACTGCGGTCCTGATGGGGAAAGTACAGCAGCACATTGCGCAGCATCACCAGGTCGAAGACGGGCAGCTTGGGCAGCGGAGCGCAGAGGTTTGCATACTGGAAGCTGCACATCGCCCGCAGATTGGGCGTCACCTCCCACTCGTCCCCGTCGCGCACCAGATACTTCACCAGCATCCTGGCGGGCAGGCCTCGATTGACCTCCATGCGGCGATAGCGGCCCCGCTGGGCGTACTCGATGACCTGACGGGAGATGTCGGTGCCGACGATCTTCACGTCCCAGTTGGCCAACTCCGCAAAGTGCTCGCAGATCAGCATCGCGATGCTGTAGGCCTCCTGCCCGGTGGAGCTTGCGGCGCTCCATATCCGCAGACTTCGTTCGGCTGCGTTGTTCTCGACCAGTTTGGGCAGGATTGTGTCGCGCAGCACATCGAAGGGTTTGCCATCGCGAAAGAAGCTGGTCTCGTTGATGGTCATGGCCTCGGCCACGGCGCGGTGCAACTGCGGCGTCTGGTCAACGCGCAGCAGGCTCACGAAGTCTTCCAGGTTCGACGCCCCGGCCAGCCGCGCGATCGGTGTAAGCCGCGTCTCGAAGAGGGCGTTTCGCGAAGGGTCGATCAGATTTGCCGACTCAGCAAGCACCAGTTGGCGAAGGTACGCGTAATCGGAATCAGAGCAACCCATGGACCACCTCATGCCGCAGGGCGGAGACGGCGTTTTCGTTCCCTGGCAGCGCCATCGTCGTTGTTGCAGCAGTCTTGCGGACGACGCGCACAACTCGTCCCGCGTTCACTCTGCGCGTCAACTCGCCCGCCAGCGCGGTGAGTGGCAGCGGTTCGCGCGCGAGCCCCGCCTCAAAGACCCGCCCCGGCATTCCCCAGACGGCGGAGGTGGCCGCATCCTGGGTGAGCACCACGCCGCCCGCCTCATGCACGCGTCGCGCTCCGTTCAACCCGTCCGAACCCATCCCGGTCATCACCAGCGCCAGCGTTCCGGCGCCATAGAGCCTGGCCGCCGAGCTGAAGAGGTAATCCACCGAAGGCTTGCAATGGTTCAGCGATCGCTGCTGATGAAGATGCACCAGAGCATTGCGAACCCTGCCTGCGCCGTGCGCGCGCCCTATTGCCGCCTCCGCGGCCTCCATGTGCGCGTCTCCCGGCGCCAGCCAGATGGTACCCGGGGTCATCTCCGCACCATCGCGGGCCTCGCGGACACGCAGCGCGCAGATACGGTCCAGGCGCTCCGCCAACTCGCCGGTAAAGAGCTTCGGCATGTGCTGCACAATCATTACCGGCACGGGGAAGTCCTCCGCCAGCTTGGGCAGCATCACCTCCAGCGCCGATGGCCCTCCGGTTGAAACTCCGATCACCACAATCTGAACCAGAGCACCGCCAGCCGCGCTTGATCCCGCAGCCGTAAGACTTGGAGACAGCTTTGACTCCGCCATCTCCTGTCGCGTCGTCTGCCCTCGTACCTCCGACAACACTTTAAACCCAGCTCCGGCAAGCGCGGCGATCTTGGGCAGCAACTGGCTGGCCAGCGTCTCGATCGCGGTGGTAAAGTCGCTCTGCTCGCTGGGTTTCATCACATAGTCCGCCGCACCCATGGCAAGCGCGTCCAGCGTCGCGCGCGCTCCCCGCTCTGTATAGGCGCTGCACATGATCACCGGAAGCCCCGGCTCTTCCAACCGCAACCGCTCCAGCACATCCAGCCCATGCATGCGCGGCATTTCCAGATCGAGTACCACCACATCGGGGCGCAGCCGCAGCACCGCCTCCAGGCACTCCACGCCATCCGCCACCACGCCGCACAACTGCATCGCCGGCAGTTCGCTGGAGCGCTTCTTTTCCTGCGTCTGGAAGAGCGTTCGCAGCACGCCGCGCATCACCGCGGAGTCGTCCACCGCAAGCACTCGTATCGGCCTTTCCGTTCGCGTATGCATGTTTACTGTTCCTTCCCCTGGGCCTTGCAATCGCCACATTTGCTCATGCTGCCAGACCAATCATCGCCAACTTCTCGCGCAGGCTCTCCGGCGTGAACGGCTTCATGAGGAACTCGTCCGCGCCATAGTCCAGTGCCTGGCAAATGTACGAGTTGTCCGCTTCGGTGGTCACCATCATCACCTTCATGGGGGGCTGTAAGCCCGTCACGCGCAACTCCTTCACGCACTCCAGGCCGCTCATCCCCGGCATGTTCACATCCAGCAGCATGAAGTCGAAGAG
>DAIRTY010000223.1:0-3385 GCA_036803645.1 Acidobacteriaceae bacterium
CGCGATCCCGTGCCGAAAGCTTGATCTGAAACCTCACGCCTCTGCTCATGACTCAGATGTACAGCCAGACCTGGCCCGCGACAAGTATCAACACTGGTTACCTATACACGCGGTCGAGGTACTACTCTCCGGCATTGTCGGCGGTGTCTTCTTCTTCTTCCTCTTCGATGGGGACGGCTTTGTCCTGGGCAGGTTCTGCCGCTTTAAACAGCGGCGCGGTGATCTTGCGAAAGATGTAATTGATGCCGAGCCCGATGAGACATCCCAGAACCACGCCCACCATTCGGTAGATCGCCCCGGTCCAACTGCTGTGCGTCTCCTCGTAGATCATCACGATGATGAATCCGACCAGCGCGGTGCGGCAGACCCCGATCAGATCCAGACTGAAACAGAGCAGGATCGTCATCACCACGCCGAGGCAGACCGTCAGCAGGTTCGGCGGACTGTGCAACAGATACATGCATAGGCCCACCAGCGAGCCGACGATGTTGCCCCGCATCCGGTCAAGTGCCACCTTGCTGTTGTTGTCGTGCGTGATCGAGAGCAGGATGGAGATCAGCAGCCAGTAATACTGGCCATTCTGCCGGGGAAATGCCTGCATCAACAGGTATCCGATGGTCACGCCCGTCAGGCACTTGGCAATGTACTCGTAGAACATGACGGGCTTGCCCTTCGTGATCTCTTCGAAACTCCTCATGGCAATCCCCATTCGCTGCAAACGCCTTCGCACCGTACGGTGCTTAAGTTGATTTAAGGCGCTTAATTCGATTTTATGCCGTCGCGCGCCCTCGAAGGAATTGCCTCAGGGGGAACCTGTGCCGGATACGCTCCAGCCGCGGGCAGGACAACGCCTTCATCGCGGCGATTTCAGCCCAATGGGTCGATGTGCGGCGCAGGCCTGGCCGGATCAGTAGAGCGGCGGCTCACCCGGCGGCCGCGTCTTCCAGCGGCGATGCATCCACAGCCACTGCGAGGGATACTCGCGGATCGTCTCTTCGATGACGGCGGTGAACAGCGCTGTGTTGCTGGCTGCGTCGGCCTCCGAGTCGCCAGTCGCCGCCAGCGACAGCTCGGGACCGAAGCGAAGCACGTACTGGCGCTCCGCCTCCTCCCACAGCAGAAAGCCGGGCAGCACCGCCGCGCCGGTCTTGAGCGCGACCCGCGCCAGTCCGGAGGCCGTGCATGCCTCCACGCCAAAGAAGGGCACAAAGAGGCCCTGCGGCGGAGTCATGTTGGTGTCCATCAGGATTCCCACCGTCTCGCCCGCGCGCATCGCCCCAATCAGCCCGCGCGCGAAGTCGTCCTTGTGCAGCACGCGGTTGCCGTGCTGGCAGCGGATGCGGTTGACCAGGCGGTCTACCAGCGCATTGTCCAGGCGGCGGATCACCATCCCCATCGGGTAGCCGGCCAGCGAGTGGTAGAAGCTCGACAGCTCCCACGCGCCCAGGTGGCCGGTGAGCACGAATACGCCTTTGCCGCGGTCGCGCGCGGCGAGGTAGTGGTCGAGGCCCTGGTAACGGATGAAGCGGCTGGCGTACTCGCGCGTGTAGGTGGACATCTGGCAGAACTCGGCCAGCAGCCAGCCCAGGTGGCGATACTCCTGGCGCAGGATCGCCTCGCGTTTGGCGGCGGGCAGCGCGGGGAAGGCCATCTCCAGATTGCGCCGGCCCACGCGGCGCAGGCGGCTGAGCGAAACAAATGCAATAGCCGCGATGGCGACTCCGCACGCGCGTGCCATGCGGCGCGGCAGAGCGCGCAGCCCATGGATGAAGCCCCACGCAAGCGCGAATTCCAAGGCCTGGCGGAGGGAGGGCCGGTTCGCCGGTTCAGTGATGGATTGGGCTTCGCGGGTCAAGGTTCCAGTCTATCGGGAACAGGGTTCAGGGAACAGGGAACAGGTGAGCGATGGAAGTGATTTCGCCGGTTCAGGAAGTAAAAATGTCGTCACTGGGAGGTAAAGACGCAGATGGATTGCGCAGGCTTACATCCTGTTTGCGCTGGCTTCCACGCAGAAGGGTCACTGGACTCCAGACGCAGAAGGGCCGCCAGCGGAGTGCTTCCGGCTGGCGGCCCTTGTCTGTTGTGTGTTGCCGCGTCCTGCGACGCGGTGGAGTTGGTGGTATTCCTATGGAGTTAGTGGTGGTCCTTCGCTGTTATTGGTTGTTCTTCGAGACGACAAAGAAGCGCGCAACGGTGCGGACAAAGGCGCGAGCGTTCTCCGGAACCGGCTTGTTGCCCTTGAGCACGACCTCGAAAGGAACCTCGGCGCCATACTCGGTGCGCGTGTCGTCCTGGTTCTGCGAGAGCACGGTGCCGTCCAGGTCAAGTCCGACGAAGAGGCCCTGGCTGCGCGAGTAGGTCAGGAACTCGGCGCGCATGCTCGCGTCCGTGGAGGCCTGAGTATTGCGTCCTACCGGCCCGGCCGAGGCGGCTGCATCAGCGCCCAGCTTGAACTTGCTGCCGAGCATGTGCTGGAGGCCCCGCTCGTTCATCGCGACCAGAACCAGATCGGTGGTCTGTCCGCCGATTTGCCATCCAAAGCTGCCGCCGGTCAGTTGCACAAACACCGGAGCGCTCCATCCGTTGGGCGTGCGGCAGGTGGCAACGCCCTGGCCGTACTGCGCCCCCACGATGAACGCACCCTTCTTGTAACTGGGAATGACGACGACGCAGGATGCGCCGGCCAGAATGCTCTGCGGGATGCCCTTGTCGGGCGTGGCCATAATCTCCTGGATGACGGCCTGCGCGCTGATGAGACGATCGTCGAGCTTTGCGTGATCCTGTCCGACGGCTGCGAGCGTGGTGGTGGTAAGGAGTGCCAAGCCACATAGAATTCCGGAGATTCGTTTCATAGGTTGATAGCCCTTCGCTTTCTTGATTGCATCTGCTTCTTGAATGGATATGCCCGGTTCGTGTTGTCCGTGCTCTCGATTGAACCGCAACCACGGATTCTGCACCAATTCGTAGGATGAGGGGGAGGCTGCGTGGAGTTGCATGGGAAGAAAAAGAAGTGACGAAGGTCTGGCGAGGCCCTCCACGGCGGGGACCCGAATCTCGGAGCCAGATTGGGAATCTCGGTGCCAGATTGGGAGTGGCCGCTGGACGCGGGCCGGGATCGAGTAAAAGTAAAGCTGCACGAGGTTGGGAAGCTTGGGAGGGGAACTGCAAAGAGCAAAAAATGGGGGCTGCAAGAGTCAGCAGCTTGCGCTGCTCACATCCTTGTAGCCCCTCTCCCAGGTCTGTGTTGCAGTCTCATAATGGCCCATTGGTGACGCCTGAACAACGGTACGAAGGTCTAGAGACTTACGTACCCATTTTGTGTATTAATTAGTTAACAGTAGAGTTGGGCGTTTTATCCGCAAAATAAAGGAAAATCCCAGTAAAT
>DAIRTY010000224.1:0-3384 GCA_036803645.1 Acidobacteriaceae bacterium
AGGCAGTGCAAGCGAAGAAGTGAGCGCGGACCCAGAGGCGGGTTGCGGCGGGGGTGGTGCGGACGTGAAAGTGCGGGCCGCGATTCGCACGGTTGCGGTGATTGGGGCGGGACGCGTGGGGCGGAGCTTCGCGCTGGCTGCGGCTGCGGCGGGATTCGACGTGGTGTTGGAGGACGTAATGCCGGCAAACCTGCGGCGGGCGCAGGAGGAGTACGCCGATCTGGCGGCTGTGAATGCCGGTGCGCGCGGGCGGCTTCGGGTTGCGGCGACGATCGAGGACGCGGTGCGCGAGGCGGACCTTGCGGTGGACTTTGTGCCGGATGAGCTGGAGTCGAAGCTGGAGATTTTTTGTTTGTTCGACCGCATGGCGCCGCCGAAGACGATCCTGCTGACGCCGAGCGAGGCGCAGAGCATTACGGATTTGGCGTCTTGTACCTATCGCGGAGAGCGATGCTTCGCGGTGCGCGGCGGGCTTGGCTTTGCGGAGTCGAGGGCGGTGCGGCTGCTGCATCCGGTGGGCGCGGCGGAGGCGGCGATAGAGGCGGTGAGTAGGTTTTTGCGCGCGCTGGGCGGCGAGGTTCGGGTGGAGGTGGACGGGGACGCGCCGAAGCTGGTGAAGAACCTGGGGTGATGCTGCTCGATTCCCACTCATCGCGATTAGACCGTAATGAATGGGGCAGCCGTCAATAACAAGTGCCAATACAGAGATTCTGGCCTTCGACTTCGCTCAGGCCAGAATGACGGGCGAAAGAGCAACGAAGAACCCGGGGCTGAAGCCCTTTTCCCATTGGGAGTTATTCGTGGGGCTGAAGCCCCACGCTCCCTCCGGAACGGCAAAAACCACTCGATCGCGATGAATGGGGCACACGGCGACAGAGATGGTGAGAGGGAATTAGACTGTCGGGCAGCGATTCATCCAGAGGGTAGAGACATGAAGATCAACCGTAGACGTATGGTGGGATGGATGGGACTGGCCGGGGGCGCGGCTTTGGGCGCTGGGTGGCTGGAGGCGGGGAAGGCGTTTACGGGCGAAGCGCTGGGGCAGGCGCTGGCGGCGAGCGCGGACACGGCTGCGGGCCAGACGCGATGGGCACGGAGCGCCGAGCGAAAGCGCGAACAGACCAAGGGCGTGGTGTGGACGACGCATGAGCCGATCGACTTTCTGTTGCGGCGCGGGGAGCATGAGGCGGAGATTGAAGAACACTACGCGACGATGCTCTCGCCGGAGAACATCCAGAAGATGGCGGACGCGGGGGTGAGGTGGGGGCGGCTGTTCTTCTACAAAGGATTTGGGCTGGCGTACGAGCGGCCAGCAATGGCGCAGGCGAAGCGGGCAGCCGACCAGATGCACAGGCTGGGGATGAAGGTGAGCCTGTATATGGGCGGCACGATGTTTACGGAGACGCTATACCGCGAGCTTCTGGAGGCGAGGGGGTGGGAGCAGCGGGATCAGTGGGGGCGGCCCGTTCCATATGGTGCGCAGACGTACCGGCACTACGCGTGCCCGAATGAGCCGAAGTACAGGGAGTATCTGCGGCGTGTGATCAAGATTGGCGTCGAAGAGTTCAAGGTGGATGAGTTTGCGTTCGACAACATCATGCTGCAGGCGGAGCCGAAGTCGTGCCACTGCGCGCGGTGCGTGGCGGCGTTCCACGCGATGCTGAAGCAGCGGTATCCGACGAAGGAGGCGGCGCTGCGGAGGTTCGGGCTGCCGGATACGGACTGGCTGAGCCTGCACGAGTGGGGCACAGAGGCGGAGCCGGAGAGCGTGACGGTGTTGAACGATCCGGTGCTGCAGGAGTGGGTGCGGTTCCGCTGCGAGTCGCTGGCGCGGTATGCAAACGATTTGTATGAGTCGGTGAAAGCGCTCGATCCGAAGGTGGCGGTGCTGTTCAACATCAAGGGGGTGTACAGCTTCAACCGGTACTGGACGAATGCGGTGTATCACCCGCTGTATGCGGGCAAGGTGGACCTGATGGCGTTCGATACGGGCGGGTATGACGATCATATCGACGCACAGACGGGGGCGCTGGTGTCGCAGATACGGTCGTACAAGATGGCGCGGCGGCTGGAGACGGGATGTGAAGACGCCTTCAGCAACGACGTGCGCGCGGGAGTGCATATGGCGTTCGGGTACCAGAAGCCGGTGGCAGGATTGGCGGCCGCGCCGATGGGCTCTGGGGCGTTCAATACGTTCACGCCGATGATGGAGTTCTTCCGCGAGTACAACGACCGGTACTACACGGGCGTGGACAACGTGGCGGATGTTGCCGTGCTGCGGACATGGGCTTCGATGGCGTATAGCATCAGCGCGGCGTATGTGCCGACGACACTGGTGGAGCAGGTGCTGATCCAGTACAAGGTTCCGTGGGACCTGCTGTTCGAGGAGCAGATGGGCCGGATTGGCAGGTACAGCGCGGTGATTCTGGCGGGGCAGGAGTGTCTATCGGATGCGCAGGTTGCGGCACTGCTGGCGTATGTGCGCGGCGGAGGCACGCTGCTGCTGGCAGGCAATACGGGGCAGTATGACGAGTGGCGGGAGATGAGGCGGACGAACCCGCTGCTACCGGCGCGGAGCGAGGGCAAGGGAAAGATCGTGCTGCTGCCGGAGGTAGTGCAAGCGGAGAGGACGGCGCGCGCGGCGGGCGGGAACGAAGACCCGGAGCCGGGCGCGACGGCGCAGCGAGGCGTGCATATGAACCCTCCGCAGTGGGTGCTGCCGAAGAATGCCGAGGATATCTACAAGGCGGTTGTGGGGGCGGTGGCGAGCGGACTGTCGATTACGACGGAGGCGCCGCTGACGACTGTGATGGAGATTCAGAGGCGGGAGAAGACAGAGGAGACGATTGCGCACTTCGTCAACTTCGAGAACAAGAAGCGGGTAGGGCCGTTTGCAGTGACGGTGAGGAAACAGTACGCGGGGACGGTGAAGACGGTGATGTGCTATTCGCCGGAGAGGGACGAGCCGGTGAAGCTGGAGTTTGCGGAGGCGGGCGGGTTGGTGAAGTTTACCGTGCCGGCGATGGGGGTGTATGCGATGGTTGTGGTGGGCTAGGCGGCTGACGGGAACAAAAAGCACATGCGGGGATTTTGAGTTGCGCCAGGATTACGCGTAAAACAGACAACGGCAAAAGCAACGGCAACGGCAAAATCCAATACGGAGATTCTGGCTTCGCCAGAATGACGACTTGTGGGGCTTCGCCAGAATGACGACTTGTGGGGCTTCGCCAGAATGACGACTCGTTTGGGCGGGGATTATTCTTCGGGTTTTTTGCGGAGGGCGGTGAGCTGGGGGTGGAGGAGCTTGGCGGTGAGGGAGCGGGTGAGGGCTTCGACGGCGGAGAGCTGAGCGGGAGTGAGGGCTGCGCCAGTGGCGGCGAGGCG
>DAIRTY010000225.1:0-3361 GCA_036803645.1 Acidobacteriaceae bacterium
ACTGGGGCCGCGACTGCTGGTGCGAGCCGGGCAAGGACAACACCTGCGGCAAGCGATTCGGCTGGCAACTTGGCTCGCTGCCCTGTGGGTACGACCACAAATACACCTACTCGCACATCGGGTACAACCTGAAGGCGACCGATATGCAGGCGGCGCTGGGGCTGTCGCAGATCGCAAAATTGCCGCACTTTATTGAGCGGCGCAAAGAGAACTTCGCATATCTCCATGCAGCGCTGAAGCCGATGGAGGAGTTCCTGATTCTGCCCGAGGCGAGCGAAGGAGCCGACCCGAGCTGGTTTGGTTTTCCCATCGGCGTGCGGCCCGGAGCACCGTTTACGCGCGACGAGCTGACCGGGGCGCTGGAGGCGCGGAAGATTGGGACGCGGCTGATGTTTGCGGGAAACCTGCTGCGCCAGCCGGCGTATGAGGGATGGGAGCATCGCGCGGTGGGCGAGCTGACGAATACGGACTTCGTCATGAACCAGGTCTTCTGGATCGGAGTCTATCCGGGGCTGACGCGGGAGATGCTGGACTTCATCGTGAAGACGGCGACGGAGTTTGTGGCGGCTGCGAAGAGCGGGCTGAACGTGATCTAGTGCCTAGGAGTTCGTGGGGAGAACGGTGCGACATGTTGTGGCTTGGCGTAGATCGTCGGGGTCCTTCGACTTCGCCTCCCGCGATGATGCCGCGCGAGGCTTCGCTCAGGATGACAAACTTCCTAATTGGGCGGGATGAGGACGCGTAGAACGAGCAAAGAGACGGCCCGATGCGCCGTCTCTTTGTCTTCTCAGAGCTTGTGTGCGCGGGGACTACATGGCCGGCGGGTGGTGGGGGTCGACGGGGTTGGTGCTGACGGCCTTGGCGATCGCGGGGCTCTTGGCGCCGCCGGGGTTGACCGAGTCGCGCAGCTCCTTCGATGGTTTGAAGAAGGGGACGCGCTTGGCTGGGACGTCGACGCGCTCGCCGGTCTTTGGGTTGCGACCGATGCGCGAGTTGCGCTGGCGCGTGCGGAAGCTGCCGAAGCCGCGGATCTCGATCTTGTCGCCGGACTTGAGCGCTCCGATGACGGACTCGAAGAGGGTATCGACGATGATCTCGCCATCGCGGCGGGTGAGTTCTCCGAGGGCGGTTACTTTGTCGACCAGATCAGCTTTTGTCATCGTGTTGTCTCCTTGGTTCATGCGCTACATCTAGCTTATCGCTGATTGTAGATGGGATGCAGGATTTTCGTCAGAGGTGCGAAGAAAATAACTGAAAGGGCCGATTGGCGGCGATTTGCCAAAAAAGGCGGCACGAACGGTCGATTGTCCGTGCCGGGAGGCCAGTGACGCAACTGATATCGACCAGAGGTGGCTGATTTGCCGGTTCTGGCCGAAGCTTTGGAGCGAATCCCGCTCTGGATTAAAAGAGTATCACGCAAGCAGGGTGGGTGTGGCACGGGCGGCTCAGGGGGCAGAGGTGGGGAAGGCGGCGCTGAGCTGTCGCGCCATCCGGATGTCTCGCTCGGTGATGCCGCCGGCGTCGTGCGAGACCAGCGCAAGCCTGACGAGGTTGTATCGGATGTCGATGTCGGGGTGGTGCTGGGCCTCTTCGGCGATCTGGGCCACGCGGTTGACGAAGGCCATGGCCTCGACGAAGGTGGGCAGCGTCCAGTTGCGGGCGAGCTTGCCGTCTTCGAGCGCCCACTCGGGCAGCTCGGTCAGCAGGTCGTGAAGTTGTTTTTCGGAGAGCTTCTGTTTGGTGGGTTGCATGGGGTCCGCCTCGGCGAGAGGATCGCAAACCGATGGTAGGCCGCGCGGGGCCTGGGTGCAAGCAGCGCGGCTTCTTAAAGCATTTTTGTTAGTGGTGTAGACTGCGGCACCACGAGAAAAATGCGGGGATTCTTCGCTTCGCTCAGAATGACAACTTCAAGGGGGCTTCGCTCAGAATGACAACTTCAAGGGGGCTTCGCTCAGAATGACAATCCTTATTCCTCTATACCAATAGTGAAGCTGATCTACAGGGTTACGCCGAAGGTCCCGGCGGGGGCGTGTTCCACCTCTTTGCGTATGTCGCTCCACAGCTCGAGGGGCATACCGAGGAAGACCTTGACGATCTTCGGATCGAACTGGGTACCGCTGCAGTGCGCGATCTCTTCGCGGGCCTGGGCGAAGCTGAGGCCCTTGCGGTAGGGGCGGTCGGAGGTGATGGCGTCGAGCGTGTCTGCGATGGAGAAGATTCGCGCGCCGAGCGGAATCTCTTCGTCGCGCAGGCCGCGCGGGTAGCCGGAGCCGTCGTAGTTCTCCTGGTGGGAGTAGACGAGTTCGGATGCTTCGCGCAGGAAGGGGATCTTGTGCACCATCTCGTATCCGCGCACGCAGTGCTGGCGCATGATCTCGGTCTCATTGGCGGTCAGCGCAGCGCGTTTGAGCAGGATGGCGTCGGGGGTGGAGATCTTGCCGATGTCGTGCAGAAATGCGCCGCGCGCGATGATGCGCAGCTGTTCCTGGTCGAGGCCGAACTCGCGGGCCAGGGCGATGGTGTAGGCGGTGACGCGGCGGGAGTGGCCTTCGGTCTCGGTGTCGCGCAGGTCGAGCGCGTCGCCCATGGCCTCCAGCGTAATGTCGTAGCTTTTTTCCAGGTCGTGCATGGTGGTGCGCAGACGGCTGGTGCGGAAGCTGATAATCTGCGCCAGGTTCTGGCGGTACGCGGCGTTCTGCTTGAGCAGGCGGCCGTGCTCCAGTGCGCGGAGTACGACGTTCAGCAGTTGGGCGCGATCGAAGGGCTTGAGCAGGTAGTCGATGGCGCCGCGGCGGAAGGCGTTGGTGGCGACGTGGATGTCGTGCAGCGCGGTCAGCATGACGACGGGCACGCCGGGGTGGTTGCGGCAGACGACATCGAGCAGGGTGAGGCCGTTGACACCGGGCATCATGACGTCGGTGAGGACGAGGTCGCAGCCGGGGTCGTCCTGCAGATGGAGAAGGGCCTGTTCGGCGTTGGCCACCGCGGTGACATCGTATCCGCTGTGCCCAAGCATGGTGACCAGAACGCCGCGCACCGGGGCTTCGTCGTCAACCACTAAAATGTGGTCCTGCCGCACGGCGGCAGCTTCCTGCTGCCGCATCTCTCCCAGTTGCGCTGGAATGAATCCCTGCTGCGTCTGCGCGATTTCCTGCTGCATAGGCCAATGCTCTCCGCCACCCTGCGGTTCAGGGCGGGCTTCTGTCACTCACCAGATCCGCTCACTCGAGAGGTTCTAGGCGGTCCGGCGGCAATCCAAGGGCGCTGCCGTTACGCGGCCGGTCGAAGCCGCGAGTGGTATGTGGTGTCTATCGGCAACGTGGCGCGGAGCATCACCCGGGGAGGGGATGGGGTTACTTCT
>DAIRTY010000226.1:0-3330 GCA_036803645.1 Acidobacteriaceae bacterium
AGGACCTGGACACGTTGCAGCCCGCCGCCGAGGTCGCCGAAGAGATCGTCGCCAAACTGACGCCCAAGCAACTCGCCCCCCGCTGAGGCTACAGCCGTCCATCCCGCCGGGCGGCGTCATAAAGCGACAGCCCAATGAGCGTCTTGCCGTCGTGGATCTTGCCCTCGGCGATCATCTTCATCACCTGTGACAGCGGCATGCGGATGATCTCGATCTGCTCGTCCAGCTCAGGCCGCGCCGTGCCTTCGCGCAGGTCGCGCGCCAGGTAGATCTGCATCCACTCGCCCAGGAAGCCGGGGCTGGCGAAGTAGCGCAGCAGCATCTTCCAACGCTTGGCGCGGAAGCCGGTCTCCTCGATCAGTTCGCGCCTGGCCGCGGCCAGCGGTGCCTCGCCTGGGTTCCGGCTGCCAGCCGGTAGTTCGATAAGGAACTGCCCGGCGGCGTGGCGATACTGCCTCTCCAGAATGATGTCCGGGTCGGCGGGATTGGTCGACTCATCGACCGCCAGCATGACGACAGAGCCGTTGTGCCGGATCACGTCCTTTATATGCCGGTGTCCACCCGGCTCTTGCAGCGTGTCGGTGAAGACGTTGAAGACCCTGCCCTGGAAAGCCAGCTTCGACGAGAGAAGCTTCGGCTTGCCAACGCGCTTCGTCATCACAGCGGGCTTGGCTGTGGATGCGGTCTTCGCGGCCTTGACTGGCGCGGGCTTTGTCTTGGCAGAGAGGGACTTCCTGGATTTGCTTGAAAGAGCGGCCATGGGTCTACGGTATCACCCTGCATCTTCATCCAGCATCGGCGCCGCAGAAGCTGCATCCAATCGAAGGAATCTCTCGCGCCAAGGGAGAGCCGCGCATTTGATCCGCGCACGCCGCGCCCCGCGCCGAGTGCAGTCAAGCTAACATGGAAGCTGGCCCAGGAACGTGTCCCACGGGTTTGAGGAATTGATGAGCACCGAGTGTTTTCCCATCGCAACGCTGCCGCACACCACCCGTCTCTTCCGCGACTTCCTCGCCATGGGCGAGAGCGCGAACTCGCCGGTGCGTGCGTGGTACGGGGCTGAACCCTTCGGCAGCGAGTGGATGAAGCCATCCACTGCGAGCACTCCCGCCGCAACCCTGGCCGATGCGCTCGATGCGCAGAGCCTCGCATTCGGCGCGGGGACGGCCACGCTCGCCAACATCGCAAAGCTGCGCACAGGCGCGCGCGCCGTCGTTACCGGGCAGCAGGTCGCCCTGCTCGGAGGGCCGCTGCTCACGATGCTCAAAGCTGCCGCAGCGGTTGCGCGCGCCAAGCAGGCGACTGCTGAGACGGGCATAGAACACGTCCCCATCTTCTGGCTCGCGACGGAAGACCACGACCTTGCGGAGGTCAATCAAATTTCGCTGTTGAGCAACTCGTCGGTGGAAACACTGCACCTTGCAGCGGAGCCCGCACACAACACGGCACCCGTGGGGAATGTGGTTCTCAATGAATCCATCGACGCGCTGCTCGATCAAGCCAGCAACCTTTTGCACCACTCGCCGATCTGCAATCTGCTGCGCGAGTGCTATGCCTGTCAGCCCGCGAATGACTACGCCCCAACCTTTGCAAGCGCCTTTGCGCGGTTGATGACGCGCCTCTTCGCCGAGCAAGGCCTGATTGTGATGGACGCCGCGGGCCGCGACTTCCACGCGCTTGGCGCGTCCACGCTGCGCTTCGCCATCGAGCACGCAGAGGATCTCGAAACTGCACTCCTCGCGCGCGCGGCGGAACTCGAAGCCGCGGGCTACCACGCGCAGGTGCTGGTCAAGCCGGGAGCGTCACTCCTCTTTCTCATCAGCGAGGTCGAAGGCGCGCAGAACCGCCAGGCCCTGCACCGCCTGCCCGACGGCAGTTGGCAGGCCGGAACAGGAAACTCGGCCACGTCCTATTCGACCGCCGAGCTGCTGGCGATTCTCGATGCTGCACCCGAACGGCTCAGCCCCAACGCGCTTCTGCGACCGGTCTTTCAGGACACCATCCTGCCCACCACAGCCTACGTTGGCGGGCCGGCCGAGGTTGCGTACTTCGCGCAGAGCGCCGTGATCTACCAGCGCATTCTGGGCCGCATCACGCCGATCCTGCCGCGTCTTTCGGCCACGCTGATCGAGCCGGTCATTGGCGCGATGATGGCGCAGCACGAGGTTAGCCTGACTGACGCAATGCGCTCCACCGAGGAGCTGGCACAGCGACTCGCCGCGCGCGCCCTGCCCATCGAGGCCAAGCGCCGCCTGGCCGATGCGGGCAATGCGCTGGATGTAGCGCTCACCGCCGCGCAGGAGTATCTCGCCAAGCTCGACGCCAGCCTCGCACGTTCCGCAGAGGTTTCGGCGTCCAAGATGCGCTACCAGATGAACCGCCTGCGCCGCCTGGCCGCCACCTTCGAGCTGCACCGTGAATCCAGCCTGCGCAAGCACGCCGAAGCCATCACGCTGCACCTCTTCCCCAACGCCCATCCGCAGGAGCGCGTGCTGGCCGGGGTATGGTTCCTCGCCGCGTGGGAGTCCGCCCACGGCGACAGTGCCGGCCTCATCGCGCGCCTGGTCGAAGAGGCCGCCAGCCAGCAACCTGATCATCGCGTCATTCGGCTCTAGTTGTCCCGTTCTCACAACTAACACCTCACAACTGTCTTAGAATGGTTCCCGACGAGGTGATTCAACATGGGCTTGAGCGACGATGCGTTTGAAGTGACTTGTCCGGAGTGCGGAGCGATGCTGAAGGTCGATCCGGTGACGCGCGCCATCATCAGTCACACGCCCGCGCCGCGCAAGCGCATGTTCGAGGACTTCACGGACGCCGCCCGCGCCGCGCGCGAGGCCGACGCACGCCGCGACTCCATCTTCGCCCAGTCCGTCGACGCGCAGAAGAACAAGGACGACCTGATGGCCAAGAAGTTCGCCGAAGCCGTCAAGAAGGCCAAGGAGAAGCCGCTGACCGACCGTCCCCTGCGCGACTTCGATTTGGATTAATCAATCGCCCACGAGATGTGACAGATAATCGGCAGGCGAGTGCACGGTGACGCCGCTGCGGATGGACCTTGGGAAGTGCTTTAGATTTCCCGTCACAAGCCATGCCCCAGCAGCGTGCGCCAGTGCGAGGAACGAGGCGTCCTTCGGGTCGGGACAGGGGTGCGGCCAGGGCTCGGGCTCGGCGAGTCGCATACTCTCCTCGATCAGAAACTCCAGCCACAGCGGCGGAAATCCATACTGATGAAACTTTGGGCGGCGCACCACCTCGCGATACTCGGCAACGACAGACTGGCTGGTGACCACCTGCACCGCTCCCTCCAGCACCCAGTCCATCAGGAGC
>DAIRTY010000227.1:0-3327 GCA_036803645.1 Acidobacteriaceae bacterium
ACGTGATCCAGATGCAGCTCGAAGTCGTCGATGAAGCTCTCCGGCACGGTCACCAGCGAGACATCGCGCGTCAGCCCGCCGTAGTTGTACCAATCGGTCTTCAGTGTAGGAACGCCGTCGGCGATGCGTGTGCTGTCCACAAAGATGACCACGCTGTTCTCGCCCGCCTTCACCGCCTTTGTCGCCTCGCAGTCGAACGCTGTGAATCCTCCCTCGTGCGTGCACAGAAGCTGCCCATTGACCCACACCCGCGAGCGATAGTTGGCCGCGCCGATGTGCAGGAACGCTCTCTGCCCCGCCTGCGGCTGCAACTGCACATGCCGCTCATACCAGAAGCCGCCCTCGTAGTTCATCAGCGACTCCTTCTGCGTGTTCCAGTCGCCCGGGACCTTGATCGTCGGGCTCCTGGCGAAGTCGTATTCCAGCAGCTTATTGCTGCCTGCGGGCAGCTCTTCATCCGCGGAGTAGCCGCTGCGACCACTGCCCAGGCCGTTCTGGTAAGGGTCGAGGATGTAGTGCCAGTCGCCGTTCAGGCTCAGCGTCTGGCGCTGATCGACGGCCACCAGCACAGTCGTCGTCGGAACGGCAGGCGCAGCGGCAGGCTGCTGCGCGTCAAGCGCGCACCAACCACCGGCGAATCCAAAACAGGCGAGCAACAACAACGCCGCACCAGCTGCGGCCTTCGGCAGAATAATTCTCATGGAACTCCTCGATGGGGCCGCAATCGGCCGCGCAGCCATCCTTTCACACCCGCACAGCCCAGGGAAAGCGCGACGTTCAGGCGTTGCGGCCGGGTGCCCCATCCATTCCGCATCCTTTGCGGAATGGGTGCTATCCAGGTCGCAGCCCGGCAACCCCCTTCCCCATCGCTCCCGCATCGCCCCCGCGCCTTACCTGTGCGAAGCGCCCCCGCTGCCGCCCGACGCGCCGCCGCCGTTATTCGACGGCGGAGGAGCAGAGTAAGTTGGCTCAGGCGGCGGGGAATAAGACTGAGCCGGTGGCGAGTATGACTGAGCCGGCGGGGAGTACGACGGCGCGGGCGCGGAGTACGACGGAGCAGGCGCGGAAGACCGCGATGTGTTCCCCGAGCCGCTGTTATTTGACGGCGCAGGGGAGTAGCTCCGCGCACCGCTTCCGCCATTCGAGTAGCTCTGCGCGCCGCCATAGCTCACCGTGCCACGCGCCGCGGGATAGCCATTTCCTCCCCCGCCCAGCGGCACCGCCACCGTGCTCTGCCTGCCGTTCTCCGTCACCGGCCGCGACACCGAGAAGCTCTGCGTCTTGCGATCGAATGTGATGGGCATCCCCGGCTGCCTCATCGCCACTCCTGATTCCACCGCGGATCCGGTCTTCATCGTACCCCTGGCGATCGGGAAGTTGCCCGTCGCGGTGCCTTTTCCCACAGTGGAAGCTGCAATCGCAGTGCCCCTGCCCGCCACAGACGCATTGAACGCCCAATGCGCGTTCGCGTGCGGCACCGCCGCGATCTTCAGCGGTTCCAGCATCGGCTTGCGAAACTCCTTCGGCGCCGCAGCCATCGGCTCCACCTGCTTGCCCTCCTTGAAGTTGACACGCTGCACGATGACGGTACCGCCCTTCTTTGTTGGCTTGAAGAGGCCATCCCTCATGTTGACCGGTATTTTGCCCGCCACGTCCTTGGGATGGAGTGGCACAAAGCCAACCTCGCGCCCGTTCTTCACCCAGCGGAAGGGCGGATGATGGTGCCGCTCGGTCCCCGCCACCCACACATAGTGGTGCCGCCAGCGGATCCAGCTCCCCGAATGGCACACCGCCCAATCCCAGCCGTCATTGAACATTCCGCCATACCCAACATTGAATAGCGAAACTCCCCCTTGGAATTGTGGCCCGAATCGCGGATATCCCGCAAAGACTGGATAAGAGCTGTCCGTGGCAAAGTAGCTATCGACCACGACTTCCTTCCCGGTCACAGGGTCTGTCGCCATCAGATCGGAGATTGCATAATCAACGCATGGCACCGTGTAGTCCTCGGTCCACATCGTTGCTCCGGGATGGTTCGCCAGATACGCATCTCCCTTGGTCAATTTCTTAGAGCCCTTCGGCGCGCCAGTCAGTCTGGGCGCAGCAACGGCAGAGGCCTGGTCGTCGCTCGGGGCCACTCGTTCCACCGGTGCGGCGGGCTGTGTCTCAGCCTGCGCGCGCTCTGTCCCGGTGGCCCTCTCGGGCTGCGCTTCGGCCTGCGGTCCCTCAGCCTTGTGCCCTGTCCATCCCTCGGTTGGCTCCCAGCACATCCCATACGGCTCGCACGCAAAGAACTTCCCCTGCCCGCTCATCTCCGCCAGTCCCGGAATCGGTTCCGTCAGGCCTGCCTCCTTCATCGTGGCTGAGAGCACCGCATAGCGCGCAGACGCACGCTTGGCCACCCAACTGTCCCACTCAGCCATCGCAGCCGCATCCATCTCCGGCGTCGGCACCGGCCGCCCATTGTGTACGGTAACCGTCTTCCCGGCGGCATTATCGAGAGGTGCGTACCAGGCCACGTTCTGCTGCGGAGTCACCGCAATGGCATCCAGGTAGCTGTTGACCCGCAGGTACGCCTTCTTCGGGTACACCACCGTGAAGCTGTCGCTGGGCGTGAACAGCCGGAAGCTCTCGCCCGGCAGCAGGGTCTGCACATTCATCGTCGCCGTGCCGGTCAGCAGCACAAGCTCGGTGTACGGGATCCCGCTCGTCGTACTCAGTTGGTTGAACCTCAGCACCGAGTTCTCACCCAGGTAGACGACCGATGCGTCCTCGAACTCGATCTCCGCCCTCCCCGTGCCGGTCGCCAGGCTGTAGCCCGTCTCCAGCGGCAGGTTGGCCGCGGCCTGCTCCCATCCGGTACTCGCGCCGGGCGCTTCTTCCTGCAGCTTTTCGGCCTCCTTGCCGCGCGCAACGCGCACGTCCCCCTCCACATATTTCACCCGCACGATCTGCGGATATGTTGTAACGACAGGGGCTTTTTCGGCAGGCTCAGCGGCCCTGCCCGTTGCAACGAATGGTGTAGTGAGTGCTCCGAACAGCGCCAGAATCGGTAGAGAACGACGGCAGGCGACGCGCATGGCGGCCCTCCATGGGACTTGCAGCAAATTCTACTCCGGTTCGTATCCGCCGATTGGTTTTCATTGCGCCGCGCGGCGGAATCTGCTTTTGCCGTTGTTGTTTCTTGCTGTCATTCTGAGCGCCCCGAAGAATCCCCGCATTGGCCCTTGCCTTTGTCTGTTCTTGCTCGTCATTCTGGCGCAGCACTCCGCGCGTCGTCATTCTGGCGCAGCCAGAATCTCCGTATTGGCCCTTGCCTTTGCTCTT
>DAIRTY010000228.1:0-3317 GCA_036803645.1 Acidobacteriaceae bacterium
TCGAGCTGACCACGCTCTTCTCGCCCGAGCACGGACTCTTCGGCGCAAAGGACTCGACCGAGATCGGCCATGAGGTCGATGCGGCGAGCGGGCTGAAGGTCATCAGCCTCTACGGCCCAACCGACGCCGACCGCCGACCGAAGCCCGAAGACCTGAAGAACCTCGACGCAATCATCATCGACCTCCAGGACGCGGGCGTCCGCTTCTACACCTACGAGACCGTCCTCGGCTACTTCGTAGACGCCTCGGCCTGCGAGCCCATTGTTGCTGGGCGGCCACTAACGATTATGGTTCTCGATAGGCCGTATACGCTCGGCGGAGAGGCTGTCGAGGGACCAGTTTCCGATCCACCGTGGTCGTACATCAACTACACTTCGCTACCGCTGCGGCATGGCATGACGCTAGGTGAACTAGCGAATTACTTTGGCCGTGGTCTCTATTCATGCAGCACTTCACCTCGACCGGGTGAGGTACGGACCGGCGCCGACCTCTCTCCCGATGTCACCGTCATCCCGATGCAGAACTGGCGGCGCGACGAGTTCTTCGATGCTACTGGCGTGCCGTGGGTCAATCCATCGCCAAATCTGCGCAGCATCACCGAGGCAACGCTCTATCCCGCTCTGGGCATGATGGACGCGACCAACGTCTCGGTAGGGCGGGGGACCGCGACGCCGTTTGAACTCTTCGGCGCGGGCGCATCCGTGGCGACAAAAGACGCTCCAGCAATCTCCGCATGGTTCGACGGCAAAGCCGTTGCAGCCTACCTCATAGCCCGCAAAATCCCGGGCGTTGCCTTTGCCGCGACGCGCTTCACCGTTGCCGAAGACGCGAACCACTACCCCTACCACGGCCAGACCATCCAGGGAGTGCGCCTCACCGTCACCGACCGCATCGCGCTCGACTCGCCCGAACTGGGCATCGAGATACTCTCCGCGTTGCACCATCTCTACCCCGTGCAGTTCAAGCTGGACAAAGCCGCGCCATTGGTCGCCAACGCCGAGACGATGGCGGCGCTCGCTCGCGGGAACGACCCACGAACAATAGCCGCAAGCTGGGTACAGGGGCTGCTGGACTTCAAAGCCCGTCGTGCGCAGTATCTGATCTACCACTGATGCCGCGAAGGTATCATTGGGGCTACCTGTCACGCCCTATTCACACAGCGTTTTCATATCTGCGTCACAATAGAGGTTGTCGTTTTTTCAGGCGAGGAGTCTTCAATCATGCCGCGCATCAACTTTCATCTGCAACTGGCCGAGCTGAAGGACAAGCTGCTGGCGATGGCGGCCTTGTCGCAGCAGGCCCTGGACTTTTCGGTGGAGGCATACCTGGAGCGCGACATGGCGCTGTGCGACCACGTGCTGGAGATCGAAGAGGCGATCAACACCGCCGAAACCGTCGTCGACGAGATGGCGTACGAGTTGCTGGCCAAGGAGCAGCCGATGGCCATCGACCTGCGCTTTATCCTCTCGGTCATCAAGATCAATAGCGATCTGGAGCGGATCGGCGACCAGGCGGCGAACATCGCGGAACGTGCGCTGGCGTTGAAGGACCTGCCGGTGATCCAGATTCCTGTCGAGATCCAGGAGATGGCCGAGCAGGCGGGCGTGATGATTCGCACGGCGATCCAGGCGCTGCTGGAGGCGGACGCGCACATGGCCGACAGCGTGCTCTCGATGGATGACGCGGTGGACGAGCGCAACAAAATTGTGCAGGCCGAGTTGATGGAGGTGATGCAGCAGCAGCCGGAGGTGAGTACGCAGGCGCTGACGGCGATCCTGATCGCGCGCAACCTGGAGCGCGCCGCCGACCATGCGACCAACATCGCCGAAGACGTGATCTTCTGGCTGCGCGGCTCCGACGTCCGCCACAAGTTCTCCCTGGTCGAGGCGGAGTGAAGATCGGCCCCTTCGTCCATTGCGGGCGCGTGGGCAAGTTTGACGCGACGGCGCGGCGCATTTAGGCTGAAAGATATGAGGAAGTGCAACCGTAATCCGCGCGCCTGCTGCTTGGCTTGTTGTTGCGGATACGCGCGCCGTTGCCCCTCATCTGCTTCATAGAAATTGCATGTTGCGAAGCCCCAGATGAGTTGCACGAGCGCCCACAGATCCGGTGGGCGTTTTTATTGAGTCAGACATTTTGATCGCCCTCTCTGCCAGCTATCTGCCAGATTTGTTCAGCCGTAAACGATAAGGAATTTTCAGGAAACTTATGACCAACCTCGCTAAGCAGACGCCGCCGGCCGCAACCCCAGCCGCCAAGGAGACCAAGGCCCAGAAGGCCGAGCGCCTCAAGCTCGAAAAGAATCCGTGGGAGGCGTGGGACGAGGTGCGCCAGTTTGCGCGCGAGGGCCGCGACGCGGTGCTGCCCGAGTGGGCGGAGTTCTATTTCAAATGGTGGGGCGTCTACACCCAGGGCGACGGCGTGGGCGTCACCGGCGGCAAGGACGGCCAAGGCAAGGCGAGCGAATTTTTCATGATGCGCATCGGCCTGCCCAACGGCCTGCTCACCTCACAGCAGTTGCGCGCGATCGGCGAGCTGACAAAAAAATACGCGCGTAACCTGGCCGACATCACCACGCGGCAGAACATCCAGCTCCACTGGCTCACCATCGAGGCGTTGCCCGACATCGTTGACGCGCTCACTAGTATCGGCCTCAGCCCCAAAGGAGCCTGCGGCGATGTCGTCCGCAACGTGACGGGCTGCCCGCTCGCCGGCCTCGACTCGCACGAATTGGTTGACTCAAGCCCGCTCGCACTGGAGATCGCGCGCAAATTGACCGCCAACCCCGAGTTCTACAACCTGCCGCGCAAGTTCAAGGTCACCGTCTCCGGCTGCCCCGTCTGGTGCTCGTATCCGGAGATCAACGACGTTGCCCTGACCGCGATCCGTCGTGGCGACGAGGTCGGCTACACACTGCGCGTCGGCGGCGGCCTCTCCACCGAGCCGCACATCGCCGTGCGCATCCCCGTCTTCATCCCGCAGAGCAAAGCCGTCGAAGTTGTCGAGGCCGTTCTGCGCATCTTCAAGGAGCAGACAGAACTCCGCGAGAACCGCACGCGCGCGCGACTGAAGTACCTCTTTCTGAAGCACGGCTGGACGGCGGAGTCGATGCTCGCGGCCATCGAGGCGAAGCTTGGCACCAAGCTCGATCCTTCGCCGGTCGAAGAAGATGTGGTTCCAGACGATGTCTATCGCGACCACATCGGCGTAACCCCGCAACGCCAGCCCGGCCTCTCCGCCGTTGGTGCCAGCGTTCTGCGCGGCAGGCTCTCGGGCGACCAGCTCATCCAGCTCGCCGACCTTGCGGAGGAGCTTGG
>DAIRTY010000229.1:0-3300 GCA_036803645.1 Acidobacteriaceae bacterium
TGGAACAACAGCCTGCCCGGCTGGCAGCTACTCCGGCACCATCACCCCGCAGTAGAGCGGAATCAGAGTAGGTATACCCGGGGGCAATCCCTCCGAGTGGCTTTTTCCTCAAGAAAAAGCCACCTTCTATGCTCTTCGCTTGGGCACTGTTACTCTGGTTCCGCTCTAATCCACGCAATCCTCAACTCCACACCGCCCTCAATCCGCAACCGCAATTACTTCAGGCGCTGTCTCGACTCTCTTCCGCGTCAGAAAATACGCCAGCAGAAGCGCCCCACCCACTCCGCCCACCACCGCCTCGGTTCCAGCCAGACCTCGCGCGCCCCACTTGTCTCCACCCCATCCATCCAGCGCGAGCATGTAAAGCACCGGCACATTGCCCAGCGAGTTGATGATCGAGTACCGCCCGCTGCCGCTCTTTCCCGAGTGGCCCAGAAACTCCAGCACCACCGCGGTGAACAGTGCATAGCTGGTGCCGATCGTGAACAGATACAGCGTCAATCCCACATAGTAGGTCGATGGTGCCTGCGGTCCCAGCCACAGAACGCCGAGCGTTCCGGCGTTCACCAGCCCCACGCTAAGGTAGGCCACCGCGGCGCGAATCCGCGCGGGGATCAGCGTCGCCGCCAGAGACCCGCCAGCCATCAGCAACGCTCCGCCCAGTCCATTCACCCAGGCCACATGCTCCCCATTCACGCCATACTCCCGCGCCACGCCCGGAAGCAGCCCCACAGCCGCCCCGCTCGCCATGGGAAACAGCATGACGAGCGTGTACGGAATCGCCCTCCAGTGCAGAAACGTAGATTTGAACTCGCTCCATATCCTGCGCATCGTCCTGCCGAATCCGTCCTCGACGACCACCTCCTGCTTCGGTGTCGCCAGCGCAAGCAATGCTGGGGCCGCAATCAGCGCCCCGGCCAGCAGGCCCAGCGTCCCCTGCTTCATCCTCTCGTTCAACAGGACCAGCACAAACACAGCCGCGGCCCCAAACGCCAGCGAGCCCCCCTGATAGCAGCTCCCCGCCACCCTCCGCGACCGCTCCCCATGCAGCGCGCCCATCATGCCGCCGCAGCTCGATACCACCAGTTGACTGCAGCACGCGCCCAGGAACATCAGCACCATGGCGCTCGGCGAGTCCAGTCGGCGGGTGTGAAATGCCGCCGCCGTCAGCACCCCGGCGCTCACCGCCCCCAGCAGAAGCCACGTCCTCCTCCGCACCAGAAAGTCGGTCGCCGGACTCCACAGAAAATAGATCATCGTCGGCAGAGAGAGCAGCCCGATGATGTGCGAGATCCGTCCGATCCCGATCCCCTGCTGCCGCATCAGGTACGCCAGCACTCCGCCCTGGATCACTCCGTTGGCCAGCACGGCCGACGGAGCAATCAGCAGCGCAAAGAGCCACGGACGCTCCTTGCCCGCCTCTCCACCCTTCGGCAACGGATCCAGCAGGGCCTCCGCGCCTACCGCCTCGATCTCATTCATCCACAAAATCTACCATGCCGCGTCCGCGTCCGGCATCACCCTCCCCCCCGCGGCAAAATGCATCCCCACGTCCACCGCACATCTCTATATCCTTAGAGTGAAGCATCCTTAGAGTGAAGCTTCGAACCGAAGCATCGCATCCCCTGAATCAAGGAGTCTTCCGCCGCGCATGGCCGCCACCGACAAAGGACCGCCCGACCTCTCATCCGAGGTCGATGCAGGAGTCAATCCCTGGCTCATCGCCGCGGCCGTCATGCTCGCCACCTTCATGGAGGTGCTCGACACCGCCATCGCCTCGGTTGCCCTGCCCTACATCGCCGGTTCCCTCTCCGCCACCACCGACGAGGCAACCTGGGTGCTCACCAGCTACCTGGTCGCAAACGCCATCGTCCTGCCCGCCAGCAACTGGTGCTCCCTCAAGTTCGGCCGCAAGCGCTTCCTCATGAGCTGTGTCGCCATCTTCACTGTCGCCAGCTTCGCCTGCGGAGCGGCTCCCACTCTCGCCTTCATCCTGGTCGCCCGCATCGTCCAGGGAGCCGGCGGCGGCGCTCTTCAGCCGCTCTCCCAGGCCATCATGCTGGAGTCCTTCCCGCCACGCAAGCGCGGGGCCGCCATGGCTCTCTTCGGCTTCGGCGTCGTCGTCGCCCCCGTCCTCGGCCCCACCCTCGGCGGCTGGCTCACCGACACTTACTCCTGGCGCTATGCCTTCTACATCAACATCCCCGTCGGACTGCTCGCTCTCTTCATGATCAACCGCTTCGTCCACGACCCGCCTTACATCAAGAACGCCCGCGTCCCCGCATTCGACAACCTCGGCTTCGGGGCCCTCGTCGTATGGACAGGCCTGCTTCAAATCATCCTCGACAAGGGACAGGAGTCAGACTGGTTCGGTGCCACATGGATCCGCTGGGCCTTCTTCTTCCTCGTCACCAGCTTCGCTCTCTTTGTCTGGCACTCCTGGCGCAAGCACGAGCCCATGGTCGATCTCAAGCTCCTTAAAAACCGCAACTTCGGCGTCGGATGTCTGCTCATCTTCTTCTTTGGCATCGCCATCTACTCTACCATCGTCGTCCTTCCACTCTTCTACCAGGAGTTGCTCGGATACACCGCCTTCACCGCCGGCCTGGTCGTCGCCCCGCGCGGCCTCGGAACCATCTGCGGACTGCCCGCCATCGGCTACCTCTCCAACAAGGTTGATCCCCGCTATCTCCTCACCTTCGGATTCACCATCTTCGGCCTCACCACTCTCTACTTCGGCAACGTCACCCTGGACATATCCCCCACCACCCTGCTCATCCCCATCATGATCACCGGCTTCGGCCTCAGCTTCGTCTTCGTCCCCATCAGCATCGCCGCCTACGGCACCCTGCGCAATGAACAGATGGGCAGCGCCAGCGGCATCTTCAACCTCATGCGCAACATCGGAGGCTCCATCGGAATCTCGCTGGCCACAACGCTGCTGACCCGCCACACCGCCGTCCACCAGAACGAGATCATCAACTCCGTCCCCATCACCGGTCGCGCCTTCCAGAACTCCCTCTCCGGCGCACGCCACGCCCTCACCAACACCTTCGGCCCCGCCAACACACTCCACCCCGCCCAGTCCCTCCTCTACGGAGAACTCCACCGCCAGGCCGCCCTCTGGGCCTTCGTCGACGTCTTCCGCTCCCTCTGCCTGCTCAGCTTCCTCTGCCTCGCCATCTCCTGGCTCTTCAAAAAAGTCCCGCACGGCCACCAACCCCCACCCGCCCACTAACCCAGCAACGTCGTCATCCTGAGCGCGTCTTTCGAGCGCGAAGGATCCCGATACCGCTCGCA
>DAIRTY010000230.1:0-1421 GCA_036803645.1 Acidobacteriaceae bacterium
AATCCCCCGTAAAACAATGCCAGTCCCGGCCCGGTCATCAGCAGCACCAGCGCCGCCGACATCAGCATCCACGAGTTGTCGCCCGAGGTCTGTGCCGTGGCGATCGCCGCCGTCTGCGCCGCCACCTGCTTCTCCAGCGCCGCAATGCGCGCCGACTCCGCGCTTGGCTGGGAACTGACCGGCGCGCCCGGCACATCCGGCGCCACCAGCATCATCGCCGGCATCTGCGCCTCTGCCTTCATTCCAACCATCGACGGACAGCCCGCCACCACCCCAACCAACACCGCCAGAGACACCTTCAGCCACATTGAACGCATCGCCCAATCACCTGTATTTAAACTTGGCCCAACACACAGAATGGTCGCTCCCGCTTCCCCGCGGAGAACCTGCACACAGAGACCTCACGCAAAGCGTCCCTGCGCTCCGTACGGTTCCATGCATCCAGCCGACCCAATCTGTGCGATTTTGCTGCCTTCACAAATCTACACAACCAACCCGTAAACAAACCGTAAAATCCCGAATCATGTTCTTCGGAGGGAGCGTAGGACTTCACAGGCTGCGGAAAAAATCCCGTATTTGCCTTTCGGAGGGAGCAGGGGGATTCATCCCCCTGAATAAGGCCAATCGATTGAATGGGCTTTAGCCCCGGGCCTTCTCCTCATCGCGCCGAAACCATTGTTGCCGATCCTCACCCGCCCTGCCCGTAGCTCGCGCCCGGCCCGTGCTTGCGGAAGTAGTGCCGGTCCAGCAGCGCCTGGCTCACCCCATCCGCATCCGCCTTCAGCGTCAGCGTCCGATGCGCCATGCGCGCGATGTACTCCAGCACCACGGCGTTGTGCGCCGCCTCCTGCGCGTCCCTGCCCCACACAAACGGCCCATGTCCGGCCACCAGGCACGCCGGCACCCCCAGCGGATCGATCGCCGCGTGCTCGGCCGTCGCCGCAAATCGCCGCACAATCGCCATCCCCGTCTCGTGAACGTATCTCCCGCCAATCGCCTCGTCGCTCAGCGGCTCAGTGCACGGCACGGGCCCATAGAAGGTATCCGCGTGCGTCGTCCCCAGCGCCGGAATCGCCATCCCTGCCTGCGCAAAGCTGGTGGCAAACTCCGAATGCGTATGCACCACCCCGCCAATCGCCGGAAACTCCCGGTACAGCAGCGTGTGCGTCTCCAGGTCGGACGAAGGCTTCAGCGTCCCTTCCACCACCTTGCCGTCCAGGTCGGTCACCACCATGTGCTCAGGCCGCAGCTCGTCGTACTCCACCCCCGACGGCTTGATCACCACCAGCCCCTCGGCGCGGTCCACCCCCGACGCATTGCCAAACGTATAGAGGACAAGCCCTCGCTTCACCAACTCCAGGTTGGCGTCCAGCACCGCCGTGCGCAGTTCCTTAAGTAGCATGATTAACAGAATAGTACGG
>DAIRTY010000230.1:1521-3282 GCA_036803645.1 Acidobacteriaceae bacterium
ACCGCCCTCTACCGCAACTGGTTCTCTTCGCGCGGGCTCAGCCGCACAATCCGGTCCACAACATACGGGGGGTGCTGGGCCGGTGAGTGAAAGAAGAGGACCTGAAGCTCGCCCAGCAGCCCAATCCCCAGCATCTGTATCCCTGCCAGGATCAGCACGCCCGCAATCACGAAGATCGGCCCATGCGCCATCATCACGCTATGCCCGGTCAGAACTTTGAGCGCCAGCAGCCACGCCGCCAGTCCGCTGCCCGCGATCATGGCCAGCGCGCCGATCGACCCGAAGAAGTGCAGTGGACGCGTCACATAGCGCATCAGAAAACGGATCGTCAGCAGGTCGAAGAAGACCCCCACCGTACGCGACAGCCCGTAGTGGCTCTCGCCGTGCTGCCGCCGCGGGTTCGTGATCGGCACCTCGCAGATGCTCGCCCCGTACCAGCTCGCCAGCGCCGGAATGAAGCGGTGCATCTCGCCGTACAGCGGAATGTTCTGGATCACCTCGCGCCGGTATGCCTTGAATGTCGTCCCGAAGTCGTGGATGCCCACCCCACTGATGCGCGCCATGACCCAGTTCGCGCAGTGCGACGGAATCCGCCGGAACAGCAGGTTGTCCACGCGCTGCGTCCTCCATCCGCTCACCACGTCGTACCCCTCCTCCAGCCTGGCCAGAAAGTTGGGAATCTCCTCCGGCGCGTGTTGCAGGTCGCCGTCCATGGAGATCAGCATCTCGCCCTGCGCGTGGTCGAACCCCGCCGCCAGGGCCGACGTCTGCCCGAAGTTCCGCCGCAACTTGACCACCAGCACCCGGCTATCCACCGCCGCAATCTCTTCCAGCAACCGGTACGTCCGGTCGTTCGACCCGTCGTCCACAAACACCATCTCAAAGCTCTCGCCCACATGCTCCATCACCAGCTTTACCCGGTCGTAGAGCGTGGTCACGTTCTCTTCTTCGTTGTGGAACGGAACAACAATGGAGTATTTCGGCACTCTATGATGATACGCCCGACAAGACCGGACTTTGCTCTTGCTTGTCATTCTGAGCGCAGCGCCACAGAGATTGTCATTCTGAGCGCAGCGCCACAGAGATTGTCATTCTGAGCGCAGCGAAGAATCCCCGCATTTGTCTTGTCTTGCTTAATGGCGCGGGTTCCCCCATGCCGAATCGCGCAGCCGCCTCCGCCCGCCACCGGGGAATCAACCGAGGTTCGCAATTCGCTCCCCCAGCCCATTTTGCCTCGACGCGCCAATCGCCGTGGCTTCAGAATAGAGCAGCAGAGCCATGCGCCGGGGCCGCTCCGTCTCCCGGTGCAAGGAGAGGGCATGAAGCGCATCTTCACCATTCTCACGATCGTCGTTGTATTCATCGTTGGCCTCGTCTGGCTCACCCACAGGGCCCGGACGCGCGCTGGCAACAGCGGCAAGGCCGTTGCGCGCAACCAGACCGCCGGCATCTCCAGCCCTGGGACGCCTGCAACGCCTCCTGCCGGCCAGAAGTCCCAACCCGCGCAATCCGCCGCGGCCAGCTCATCCACCACCCCGGCCGGCAACACCGTGCTCACCCCTCCCACCGCCGACTCCATCAGCCGCACCCCCCCCAGCGGCGCCGTCTTTGCCGGCAAGGGTAAGTTCCAGCTCTACCGCCAGGGTGACATCACCTGGCGTCTCGACACCGACTCCGGCACCGCCTGCATCCTCTTTGCCACCGACGCCCAGTGGCGCAGGCCCCAGGTCTACAGCCACGGCTGCGGCCCCGCCTGACGCA
>DAIRTY010000231.1:0-3278 GCA_036803645.1 Acidobacteriaceae bacterium
AAGACGATCAATCCGACGGACGCGGAGTTGCAGAATTATTTCAAGCAGAACGCGGCGAAGTACGCGACGGCTGTGCCGGAGACGCGAAAGATCGAGTATGTGGCGTTCGACGCGGCGAAGACGCCCGGCGGCAAGGCCGCGGTGAGCGACGCCGATGTGCAGGCGTACTACAGCGGTCATGCGGCGCAGTACAAGACCGAGGAGCAGGTGAAGACGCGGCACATTCTGATTGCGTCGAAGGCGGGCGCGGACGCGGCGACCGATGCGGCGGCCAAGGCCAAGGCGCAGGACGTTCTGAAGCAGTTGCAGGCTGGGGGAAAGTTTGCGGATCTGGCGAAGAAGTACTCGGATGACCCAGGAAGCAAGGACAACGGGGGCGAGCTGGTGCTGATGCCGACGGCGAGCCTTGATCCTGCGTACGCGAAGGCCGCGATGGCGCTGAACCCAGGGCAGACGTCGGGGCTGGTGAAGTCGGCGTTCGGGTACCACATCATCCAGACCGAACAGAAGCAGGTGGCAGGGGTGAAGCCGCTGACCGAGGTGAAGGACGCGATTGTGAAGACACTGGAGCAGGACAAGCAGGGCGGGGCGTTGCAATCGTATGGCACCGAGCTTGCGGCCGAGGCGAAGAAGAATGGACTGGAGAAGATGGCGGCGGCGCATGGACTGCACGCGGTGACGACCGACTATGTGGCGAAGGACGCAGTGATCGGCGGAGTGTCGGATGGCACACAGATGCTGGCGCAGGCGTTTGCGGCGGATAAGGGCGCGGCACCGGCGGCGGTATCGACCGGCGACGGCTATGCTGTGTTCGCGGTGCTGGACGTGAAGATGGCGCACGCACCGGAGTTTGCGGCGTACAAAGCGCATGTGCTGGACGACTATCGCGGCCAGAAGGCGCCGGAGCTGCTGCAGAGCGAGACCACCAAGCTGGACGCGCGGGCCAAGGAGCTGAACGACCTGAAGAAGGCGGCGGCGGAGTTGAAGGTCCCGGTCAAGACGAGCGACCTGGTGGGCGAGGACGGGCAGGTGGCGGACCTGGGCGCGATGAACGGGCCGGGAGCAGCGGCGTTCAAGCTGGCCAAGGGAGCGATCTCGGACGCGATCAACGCAGGGCAGACCGGCGTGGTGCTGACAGTGACCGACAAGCAGGAGCCCACGGCAGACGATATCGCGAAGAACTTCGACACGACGCGGGAGCAGTTGCTGAGCCAGCAGCGGGAGCAGATATTCAGCGTATTCATGGGGACGCTGAGTGAGAAGTACGAGAAGGGCGGCGGGGTGCGGCTTACCAAGCAGGCATCGGCCCCGGCAGGAGTTCCGGTGGGTAAGTAGAGATGAGAAGACAAGGAGCCTGTTCCCGCTTGGCGCGTGGTTGAACGCTGGGCAGGGAGCAGGCTCTTTTTGTGGGACACGCGATTTCGGCATCAGACGGGTAGAGTGGAATGCGTCCAGGAGCAAGGCATTGGCTGGAGTGCCCAGCCATGAGGTTTGAGCTATGAGCGATGGGATGAAACAAGCAACGACATAATACGGAGATTCTGGCCTTCGACTTCGCTCAGGCCAGAATGACGACGGAAACGAAGACGCTGAAGGGTGAGGGGATGAATCAGGAGCGGATGAGTGGCGTGCTGCTGCACGTGACGAGCCTGCCGTCGCGGGGCGGCGTGGGGGACTTTGGGCCGGCGGCGTATGCGTTTGTGGACTTTCTGGCGGCGGCCAAGCAGAGGATGTGGCAGGTGCTGCCACTGAATCCGCCGGGGTATGGGAGCTCACCCTACTCGGCGCTGTCGGCGTTCGCTGGGAATCCGGCGCTGATCAGCCTGGAGCGGCTGGCAGAGGAGGGATGGATTGCGAAAGAGCGCGTGGAGGCGTTCTACGGGGATGATGCGGCGGCGGGGTTGGATTCAGCGGCAGAACGGAAGCGGCCACTGATCGAAGAGGCGGCGGGGAACTTTCTGGATCACGCGGGGGATGCGGTGCGGGCGCAGTTTCAGAATTTCTGCCAGGAGAACATGAGCTGGTTGCCCGAGTATGCAAGCTTCAACGTGCTGCGGCGCAGGTTCGGTCCGGTGAGCTGGAACCAGTGGCCGGAGGAGTACGCGCTGCGCAAGCATGACGCTCTGGCGGCCCTGTTGACCGAGCAGGGGCGAGAGTTGGCGGTGGAACAGGCGGTCCAGTTCTTCTTCGACGAGCAGTGGCGCTCGTTGCGTGCGTACTGCGCGGAGAGGAAGATACAAATACTGGGCGACGTGGCGATCTTTGTGAACTACGACAGCGCGGACGTGTGGACGCACCCGGAGTTGTTCGAGCTGGACGAGAAGGGCAGGATGGTACGGGTGTCTGGCGTGCCGCCGGATTATTATTCGGCGACAGGGCAGCGGTGGGGCAATCCTCTGTACCGGTGGGGCGTGTTGAAGGAGCGCGGGTTCGACTGGTGGGTGGCGCGGGTGCGGCGGTCGCTGACACTGTACGACATGGTGCGGCTGGACCACTTTCGCGGGTTCGAGGCGTACTGGTCGATTGCGGCCGAGGAGCCGACGGCGATCCATGGGCTGTGGGTGAAGGCCCCGGGGATCGAACTGTTCGACCGGCTGAAGGAGGTGTTCGGCGAACTGCCGTTTATCGCGGAGGACCTGGGGCTGATTACGCCAGAGGTGGTGGAACTGCGCGAACACTTCGGAATGCCGGGGATGCGGATACTGCAGTTTGGATTTTCGGACCGCGGCGCGCACATCTATCTGCCACACCAATATGTGCCGAATACGGTGGCATATACGGGAACGCATGACAACGACACCACGCTGGGATGGTGGAAGAGCGGAGCGACGGCGGAGGAGCGAGTGCATGTGCAGCGCTATCTGCAACCGATCGAGAAGGACGAGGAGATTGTGGGAGCGATGATGCGGGCGGCGGCGCGGTCGGTGGCACGGTTGTGCATCTTTCCGATGCAGGACATCCTGCGCCTGGGCAGCGCGGCGCGCATGAATACGCCGGCAAACCGGCTGGGCAACTGGACCTGGCGATATGAGGCGGGTGCGCTGAATGCGGAGCTTGCGGCGGAGCTTGCGGAGTTGATGGAGTTGACGGACCGGGATTGGGTGGAGGCGGCGAAGGAAAAGCTTAACACGGATTGACACCGATGAAACCGATTAAGAACAAACAACAGAAAAGGTAAAAAACTAACACGGATTAAGAACAGGCAAAAGCGAAATACGGGGATTCTTCGCTGCGCTCAGAATGACAAGCGTAAAACAGACAACCGCAGGTCCTTCGAC
>DAIRTY010000232.1:0-3208 GCA_036803645.1 Acidobacteriaceae bacterium
GGGGTTAGGCTGGAGACAAGGGACAGGGTATGGGTGCGTTTGGCGAGGACATTGCGCGTTACCGGGCCAAGGGATACCACGGGAAGGAACTGTGGATGGAGCCGGCGGTGTGGGCGATTGCCTGCTACCGGCTGGCGAACTGGCTCGAGGTGGCGAGGCCGATGGCGCTGGTGCGCTGGCCGCTGAAGGTGGTGAGCTATGCGACGAACAAGGCGTGCGAGGTGGTGATGGAGATGTGCATCGACGCGCAGGCGACGATCGGAGGGGGACTTTATATCGGGCACATCGGGGGAGTACACATCAGCCCGCAGGCGGTGCTGGGACGGAGATGCGACGTGGCGCATCGGGTGACGATTGGCGCGTCGGCGATGGGACGCGAGGGCGCGCCAGCGCTGGGCGACGACGTGTATATCGGCACAGGTGCGACGCTGGTGGGGAAGATCAAGGTGGGCGATGGGGCGAAGATTGCAGCCAATACATTGGTGATCGGCAATGTTCCGGCGGGGGCGACGGTGATGGGCGTGCCGGGGCGGATTGTGATGCGGGCAGCGGAGACGGCGGCGGCGGGGGCGACGGTGAGACGCGATGCAGAGTGACACGGAGCGGGGGGAGCTGCGGCGCGAGATAAAAGACGCCGCGGCGAGGCAGGATGCCGCGGGAGCGGTGGCGGGAGCGCGGCGGCTGCTGGCGAAAGGCGGCAAGCCGGCGGATGTACAGTTCTGCGCTACTGCATTCGCGGGAATTGCAGACGCGCTGCGGGAGCAACTGGGGGCGCGACGGCTGAAGACCTATGTGGTGCGGTCGGTGACGGTGGAGCCGATACTGCCAGCTTTGACGGTGGAGGCCGTGCTGGCGAATTATCTTCTCGACTTAGAAGTGGGTGGGTATGGATCTTATGCGGATGAGTTACTTAATTCCGATAGCTCACTGGCAAAATTTCATCCCGACTTAGTGCTTATACTTCTCGATCTGGAGGAGATGGCGGGGCGTTTGCCGGAGCTGTGCGCGGACGGGACCGGAGCGGAGGTTGAGCGGGAGATCGAGGAGTGCGTGGGGCGGATGGCGCAACTGCTGAGGAGCTATCGCGCGGGAAGCACGGCGCGGATATTGCTTCAGGGACTTGTAGTTCCCGATTGCACCTCGCTGGGCGACGTGGGAGAGGCGAACCTGCCGCATGGCCTGACGAATGCAGTGCAGCGGCTGAATCTGGGGTTGGCTGCGCTCGCCGGGACGATTTCCGACTGCGTGTTCTTCGATGTGGACCGGCTTGCCGCGCGCGCTGGACGGGCGCGGTGGCGCGATGCGCGGATGTTTCTTGCTTCGCGACTGGCTGTTGCGGCGGAGTGGTTCGGGGCTTATGCGCGCGGGCTGGTGCGGACATTCTCGGTGATGTTCCGCGCGCCGCGCAAGATACTTTGCACGGACCTGGATAACACGCTGTGGGGCGGAGTGTTGGGAGAAGACGGGCCGGAGGGGATTGCCACGGGGAGTGCATTTCCGGGGAATTGTTACCTTGAATATCAGAAATATCTGAAGCAGTTATCTTCGAGGGGGATTCTGCTTGCTATCGTTTCCAAGAATAATGAGGACGATGCTCGCGAGGCTTTCAATGTACGCGCCGCGGATCTAGCACTGAGTATGGATAGCTTTGTCGCGCTGAAGATAAGTTGGAATGAAAAAACGTATTCGATTCGCGAGCTTGCAAAGGAACTGTCCCTGGGGCTGGATTCTTTTGTATTTGTCGATGACAACCCGGTGGAATGCGAGGCTGTGCGGCAGCAGTTGCCGGAGGTGGCCGTGGTGGAGGCGCCGGCAGCGCAGCCGTGGAGGCTGGTTGAGGTTTTGTCGGAGCAGCCTTTTTTCGATGCGGCTGTAGTTACCGGCGACGATTTGCATCGCGCGGATGAGTACAGGGCGCAGGCGAAGCGGGCCGAGCTTGCCAGCAGCATAGGGAGTCGCGATGAGTTTCTGGCTTCGTTGGGAATTGTTTGCACGTTTCAGAGTGCGCTGCTTGCACCGCTGGCGCGGGCGGTGCAGTTGCTGGCGAAGACGAACCAGTTCAATTTGACGACGCGGCGCCGCTCTGCTGCCGAGGTTGAGGAGTATGCCGCGGCGGAGGGCGGGCAGGCTGTGGTGGTCCGCGTGCGCGACCGCTTTGGCGAGGCAGGGGCGGTGGGGCTGGCACTGGCGCGGAGGCAAGGGGATTCGTGCGTTATCGATTCGCTGCTATTATCTTGTCGAGTGATCGGGCGCGGGATCGAGAGCGCGCTGCTGGCTTATGTTGGCCAACAGGCGCTGGGAAGCGGTGAGAAGCGGCTGGTTGGTGAATATATTGCGACGAAGAAGAATGCGCCGTGCGCGGAGTTTTATTCCGATCATGGTTTTAGCAGGATTGTTCCATCGGAAGGAGTTTCCTATGGCTCAGTATTCTATGAACTCGATCTGACATCATCGGCTATAACTAGCCCTAAGTGGATCACAGTGGAAGGAAACGAAAGATGAGCAATGAGCAAGTGCCGACTTCTCTGCGGGAACTTCTCGCCGATATCTTCGAGATCTCTCCTGAGCGGGTTACTCCAGAGCTGAGCATGGGAACGCTGGATAGCTGGGACTCGTTCCGGCACCTACAGGCGATTCTTGCCATCGAAGGGGAATATGGAGTGCAGTTCGATCCGCAGCGGATTCCTGAGCTGACCAGCGTGGCGCGGTTGCAGGTGGAGTTGGTGAAGATGGGAGTCGCGCTTTGACGCCGGAGCTGCCGGGCGGCCTGGACTTCAAGCTGCTGCATGTGGGCGAGGCTGTGCCTTCGCTGGGGCCGGCGGCTGAGGCGATGACGGATTTATTTGGGTACAAGGTTGTGTCCGGGCCATACGACGATCCCATTCAAAAGGTGACGGTGCTGTTTCTTGCCAAGACGGCGAGGGACTTGGCGGAGTTTGAACTGATCGCACCGCTCAGCGCGGACTCGCCCATTCAATCCATGCTGGCGAAGAGCGGCGGCGGAGCTTATCATCTGTGTTTCGAGACGAGTGAACTTGAGGGCGCGCTGGAGCACGCCAGGAAGAACGGCTGTATTGTGGTTGCCGCTCCCGCGCCTGCCGTGGCCTTCCAGGGACGCAGGATTGCATGGATCTATTCCCGCTCGCGGCAGTTGTTCGAGCTGGTGGAGGCCAAGGCCGCGGAGTGAGTTGGTCAGCAGGAGTGGGGC
>DAIRTY010000233.1:0-3198 GCA_036803645.1 Acidobacteriaceae bacterium
CGCGTCGATGCGGTCGAGGACGCCGCCGTGGCCGGGGAGTATGGTGCCGGAGTCCTTCACGCCCGCGCCGCGCTTGATGGCCGACTCCAGCAGATCGCCCAGTTGCGCAGCCACGTTGATGATCACCGCCAGCACAGCCGACTGCCATACCGGTTCTACGATGTGCAGGACCGTGTTGCTCTCGTAGGTGGAGAGCAGATTGCCCGCCAGCACCACGGCGAGGCCTGCCAGGAGGCTTCCGCCAACCGAGGCGAAGGTTCCCTCCCAGGTCTTGTTGGGGCTGAGGCGCGTGAGCTTGTGACGGCCCCAGCGGCGGCCTACATACAATGCAGCGATGTCTCCCGACCAGACGCAGACCATGAGGAAGAGGAGCAGCGGCTTGCCGTCGTCGCGGTTCCAGATCATGGGAATCAGCGTAAGCGGGTAGGCCACATAGACCAGCCCGAAGAGGCCTCGCGCCGCGTCCGGCAGCACGCGGTCGAGCGGCTCGCGGAAGCCCGTCCAGGCCAGCAGAAACAGGGCAAGCGCGCTCAACGCAGGAAGCTCCGCCTCGTTGTGGAAGTTGGGCAGGGTGAAGAGGAAGACCACCGCCGTGCCAAACAGCATCCACCAGACCGGGATGCGCGCGCCGCCGATGTTGGCCAGTCGCATGTACTCGTAGGCGGCCAGTTCGGCGATCAGCGCGCTGGCCAGCGTCAGCATCCACGGCTGCCCACGGAAGATGAGCAGGACGACGACGAGGATCAGAAAAGCCGCGGTGAGGATTCGTTTCATTGGTTAAGTTGAGCCTCAAGCAGGATACATGCAGCCGTGTCAGAAAATCGCCCTCCGGCTGTTTCCCGTGGTTGGAGGTCGGCTGCGCGCCCCTGTCCGGAGTCCGGATTATCAACAGCCGCGCGGCGGCCCGGGCGATTGTTCGAGTCTTCAAGAGCCGATGGAACGTCTGATTCAATATAGACTGTCAAGCGACGGGCCGGCAGCCCAGGACTGGTAGCCCAGACGGGTCTGCTGCTCCCTGTCCCAAGCGCCGTAAAGAGGAATGGGGCTTTGCCCCAAAGGAAACCCGAGTGTCGCAGATGCATTGATCCGGCCATTCTGAGTTCTTTGTAACCTGAACTGCTTCGCATGGCGACAGAAGTTTGGTACTGTATCTCAGTGCATGTGTGGCAGAAACGACAGTAGATAACCATTCTGCCTGCATCCTGCGTCGAACTGTACGGGTCCGGCAACCCGGCCAGCCAACCAGTCGGTCAGCTAATCCACTAAGGTAAGGCCAAAGTAAGGAGTGACAAATTGGCACAATATAAGGGTACGGTGAAGTGGTTCAACAACGCGAAGGGCTTCGGCTTTCTGGGGCGCGAAGACGGAGCTGATGTCTTCGTCCACTACAGTTCCATCCAGAGCGACGGCTACAAGAGCCTGAAGGAAGGCGATGAGGTCGAGTTCGACATCATCGAGGGCAGTAAAGGTCCGCAGGCAGACCATGTAGTACGCATCAACGAAGGGCCGCCGGCTGCCGCTGCTGTAGCTGCGTCATCGGTCGCTGCGCCGCCTGCAGAAGCACCGCCTGCCGTCGAGCCGACGCCCGAGGAACCGCCCGCCGCAGCGGCACCTGCCGTCGAGCAGATGCCCGAGGAACCGTCCTAGCGCAGACATCCCCGCTCCCGTGCATCGTGCTGTGCGCCGTTCAGTCGCACAATGAAGCCGAGAGAGCGACTTAGTGCGTTGCAACCGTGCGCGACTGCAGCAGCAATCCCAGCAGCAGCAGTGCGCCAAAATACATGTAGCTTTGCAGCACATTCGCCACCGGAATCGCCGCCAGAAAGTTGAACGGCGAGAGGAAGTCCGCGATCAGCGCCCAGGCCATCGCCAGCGCGAATACGCTGCCTGCTCCGCGCCGGTAGACAGCGAACCAGAGCCACACAAAGAGCGGCAGCATCACGCCGTAGTGGTGCTCCCACGCCATCGGCGTCGCAATCACCGAGACCACTGAGATGGCTGCCAGGTCCTCCATGCCACCGGCCCGCTCGCGCCATGGATACGCCAGCGCCAGCAGTACCAGAACGGCGGTTGTGGCCAGCGTGACGGCGTAGATCCAGGGTACGAACGGCGGATAGACGTACGGGTGATAGGGCAGATTTTCGCCGTTGAAGATGGCGCGGTTCAGCAGGCCGAAGATCGACTGGTTGGCGTAGTGCGACTGCGCCTTGCGGCTGAGGCCGGCCAGAACGCCCAGGTAGTCCAGGTTGTTGCGCACGCCAAAGACCGTAATCGAGACCGCGCCTCCCACCGCCAGCGTCAGTGCTGCGGAGACCAGAGCGTTCCACCGCCGCCGCAGCGCAGCCCATAGAAGCAACAGGCCGAACTGCGGCTTCACCATCGCCAGCAGGGCCATCATCACGCCCGCGGACCGCTCCCTTCCCTCGATCCAGAAGAGGACCAGCAGAGTGAAGAAGAGGTCAAGAAAGATCTGCGCCTGGCCCAGCGAGAAGGCCAGCGTGATGGGCATGAAGAAGAACGCCGCGAAGGCCGTCGCCAGCGCGGCCCGCCAGCTCAGCGCGCCGCGTTGCGCAGCGGACTGCCCTGAAATCTTCGCCGCAAGCAACACCTGCAACGCAACCACCGCAACCACCGCAATCCACGACGCGACCATCAGCGCGCGCAACACGGTCGTGTCGCTCATCCCCGCCTGCTTCATCCACAGCAGGGGCAGGACCGACGTCAACGGATAGATGAGCGTGTCGTAGAGCTTCGCCTGATAGATAGGCAGGCCGGGATGCGCCAGGAATGCGTTCACTGAGCCAAGCATCGGCGTCCACGAGTCGGTGAACTGGTAGAAGTGGAAGAAAGCCCGATAGCGCACGCGCATCTCTTCCACGCCGGTATGAAAGACGAAGTGCGCGATCAGCTTGAACCCGGCGTTCGCCGCCAGGATGTTGAGCAGCACAAACAGCAGCAGCCGGCGATCGCCCCTGCCCGGTGCCGCTTCGTTCCTGTCCGCCGCCACATCAGTTGCCGTCGTGGTCACGCTCTTCTCACCCCCAACATTCTATTCTCGCAATTCCCTGCTGCCATTCCATAATCCTCTGCCATATCACTCTCTTTCGGAGCAGATGGCACTCCGGTTCCAACCCATCCATCGGCTCTGATAGCATGGCGGACGTTATGAAAACCTTCGATTCCGCCCGCCGCGATCTT
>DAIRTY010000234.1:0-3149 GCA_036803645.1 Acidobacteriaceae bacterium
CCGGCTCAAAGGCGAACTGGACGACATCGTGATGTTGGCGCTGCAAAAAGATCCGCGCCGCAGGTACGCATCCGTGGCGCAGTTTCGCGACGACACGGAGCGCTACCGCAGGGGGCTCCCGGTGCTGGCGGAGGGCGACCGGCTGAGTTACCGCGCGCGGAAGTTCCTGCGGCGCAACCTGCTCTCCGCCACGGCCGTCGCGCTGGTGATTCTCTCCCTCACCGCGGGCATTTGGGTCAGTGCGGGAGAGGCGAGCCGCGCGCGGCGGGAGCAGCGCGTGGCCGACCAGCAGCGCAGCATCGCCGAGGTTCAGCGACGGGTTGCGCAGGCGCAGGAAGCGGCGGCCGTGCGGGCGCGCGACCAGACGGCAGTTCAGCGTGCCCGCGCCGAACAGAAGGCCGAAGAGGCTGGGCAGCAACGTTCTCGCGCCGACCTGGAGCGCGCGCGTGCCGAGCGGCGTCTCGGCGACCTCCGCGCCCTGGTCACCACACTATTGTTCGATTTGCACGACGGCATTCGCGATCTGGCCGGCTCGGCCCCGGCCAGGCGGCTGGTTCTGGCCAAGGCGCAGCAGTATCTGGAGAGCCTTTCCCGGGAATCGAGCGGCGATCTGCAACTCCAACGCGAACTGGCCAGTGCTTACGAAAAAACGGGCGATCTTCTCCACGATGCCATCGGCCCGGGTGCCGCGGACGCCAGTTCGCTGGCGAATTACCAGAAGGCTTTCCAGCTACGACAAGCCATCGCCCGACGCCCGAAGCCCGGCCTCGCAGCCCAACGCGACCTGGCCTTCAGCCTGAGCAAGGTAGGGGACGGGCAGTTCTTCAACGGCCAGTCCGGCCAAGCCCTCACAGACTATCAACAGGCTCTGGGGATGCAGCAGGCCGTTTTGAGGCAGGATCCTGCCGATCCGGAATCGCAAAAGGTTGCGGGCTATATCCAAAACCGCCGCTGCATCGTGCTGGCCGCCTCGGGAGATGCGGTTCACGCGACCGAGTCTTGCCGCTCCAGCATCGCGTACCTGGACCCAGTGGCACTTGTGCTGAGCCGCGACAGGCTGGTGCGTCGCACGCTGGCCTCCACCTGCGCCGCGTTCGGAAACCTGCTCCGCCATCTCAACCAGGTGCCGGAAGCTCTGAGCTACCTCGCCAAGGCCAGCGCCCTGTTCGAAGCCCTGGCCGCGGAACAGCCGAACAACGTCGAGTACCGCCGCCTGATTGCCTACACGCAGATTTATGTGGCGCAAGCACTGTTGGCGCGGGACGATCGCGTGGGAGCGATGGCGACCTACGCCAAGGCGGTAGCGTCCATGCAGATGCTGATGTCGATCGACCCGACCGATTCGAAGGCGCCGGCCGGCCTGGCGCTGGCACTCACCAGAATGGCGTCCGAGATGAAGAAGATTGGGGATCTGGCCAATGCCGAAAAAGCCGGCAATGACGCGATCGAGCTGATGCGCGCCGTAGCGGAGAGGCCCGGAGCCGGACCCTACGAATGGAACGACTACGCCAATGCGCTACTGAAATCGGAAATCGAGTCATTGCGACAGCCGGCCAAAGCGCTGGAGTTGGCACTACGCGCCACGCGCACCACCAAGGAATCCAACGCGCTATTTCTCGACACGCTCGCCTGGGCGTACTTTCGCAACGGTGACGCGCCCTCGGCTATTCGAACCGAGCGCGAGGCTTTGCGTCTAGTTCCGGCAGGCAATGCCCTCGGGCAGGGGCTGCGCAGCGAGCTCGAACAGGGCCTCAGAGAGTTCGAAACCACCGTCAAGAAATAAACTTTGAGCCGATTGCGCTTCGCTTTGCGCTGTTGGAGTGAAGGAGCTCATCGTATGGCAGGTTTCTGTGGAAGCTGCGGCGCACCTCTGAACGAGCAGTCCGGATTCTGTGGTGGCTGCGGAGCGCGTGTTGGCCAACAGCCCGCGGCGTCGCCCGTTGCGAAATCGCCGGGCGGCGGTGGATCGGCGCTGAAGGTGGTGCTGATCGTCGTCGGCGTTTTGTTTGTCCTCGGCGCTGTCTCTCTTGGTGGGATGTACTATGTGGCCCATCGATACGTGACGATGGCCGAGGATTTGACGGGCGTCAAAGCGGGCGATGTGGTTCATTCCATTCGCGAGGCGGCGAATCATTCTTCGCACGACGCGCGGACGGAAAAACGGGATGGCTGTTTGCTGCTGACCAAGGATGAGGCGTCGGCCATCCTCGGAATCGAGGTCATCAAGGTCGACGGAAAGCCGGACGAGCGGCAGAGCGGCGAGCACTGCAGCTTCTTCGTGAAGCCGGGAAGCGTCGAGTTAAACTCGGGACGCGTGCGGAAGTCCATCGATGCGATCCATGGTGAATCCGCATCGAACAGCGATTCCGTGCCCTCCAGCGTGTTCGACGCGGCCAAGAACATGGCCCGCGCCGCGGTAGAAGCGGAAAGAAACGGCGAGGCTCCCTACTTTGGGTTTGCCGTGGAGCGAGAGAACGGCAAGATTGCATGCTCGGCGCTCGGAATCGCCAATCGGCTGAGTGGCGTGGACCTGGTTGGAAAGCCGGCGGAACCGCTGGGTGTCGGCGATCAGGCGACCATGGGGATCGGCGAGAGCCAGATGTGCGTGGTGAAGGGCGATGTCGCGATCACCCTCGACTTCACGCAGGTTACCGGCGCCAGGAGCAAAGGCATCGCGCTGGCAAAGACGATTCTGCCACGCCTTTAGGCACCGGATTCGGAACTCATTTACGAAGGGAAACTATGCCATTCTGTCCTGCTTGTGGAGCTTCAGTAAACGGGCAATTCTGCCCGAAGTGCGGTGCCGCCGCGACTGTTCCGGCGGGAGCTGGATTCGCCGCGGTGCCTGCCGCCACCGCCGGGTTGACGGAAAATGCCGTCGGCGCGCTCTGTTACTTGGGAGGTGTACTCACCGGGATCATCTTCCTGGTGATTGCGCCCTACAACCAGAATCCGCGAATCAAGTTCCATGCCTTCCAATCGATCTTGTTCAGCCTGGTTTGGACGCTTGCGTGGTTCGCCATGATCCCGCTGCACATGTTTCTACCGTTTGGACTCTCCCTTTTGCTCAGCCTGTTAAGCCTGCTGCTCTGGGGCGGCGGCTTATTGCTCTGGCTGGTCCTGATGTGGAAGGCGTATGAGGGCCATGC
>DAIRTY010000235.1:0-3089 GCA_036803645.1 Acidobacteriaceae bacterium
CGCTCGAAAGACGCGCTCAGGATGACAGCAAGAACAAGCAACGGCAAGGGCCAATACGGAGATTCTGGCTGCGCCAGAATGACGACTTCAGTGGCGGCTTCGCCAGAATGACGACTCCTGGGGCTTCGCCAGAATGACGACTCCTGGGGCTGCGCCAGAATGACGGGCTAAAACAAACAAAGGCCAATGCGGGGATTCTTCGCTGCGCTCAGAATGACAAGCAAAAGGGGCTGCGCCAGAATGACGAGCAGGAACAGACGACGGCGGGTGCAAAAGCAGATTCCTCCGCTGCGCTACGGAATGACAAGCAACCGCTGCGCTACGGAATGACAAGCAACCGCTGCGCTACGGAATGACAAGCAAAGGGGTGGCGGCGCGGGCGGACTGGATGAAGCGGGCCAGGAGCGCGGGGTCCTTGCGGCCGGGTGACGATTCGATGCCGCTGGAGACGTCCACGCCCCAGGGGTTGAGCTGGGCGATTGCGTGGGCGACGTTTTGCGGGTTGAGGCCGCCGGCGACGATCAGGCTCACGCCAGTGGGAGCGGAGGCGAAGAGGGCGCGCGCGGCGGTCCAGTCGAACGCGACGCCGGTGCCTCCCGTGGCCGCGCCGACCTTCGAGTCGATCAGGATGCGGTCGGTGAATCCAAGCCGGGCGATGCGTTCGATCTGGGCTGTGAGTAGCGCGGCAGGCGATTCCGTTGCGGGGGCGACCGTCCAGTGCAGGGTCTGAATGATGCGCACGCTGCCTGTGAACTCTTCCGCGAGCCTCTGGGCCAGCGGCTCGTCGAGCGTGCCGTGGAGCTGGACCGCGGTCAGGCCGGCCTCGATCGCGATGGCTGCGATCTGCTGCGCGTCGCTGGAGTGGAAGACTCCGACGCGCTCGACGTGGGACGGGAGATGTGGCGTAATCGCGGCGACCTGAGCCGCCGTTACCTGGCGCGGGCTGGGCGCAAAGACGAAGCCGACGGCGTCCGCGCCAAGCTGGGCGGCAAGTTGTGCGTCTTCAAGGTTTGTGTTGCCGCAGATCTTTACCCACATGGCATCGGCCTCATCCCGCTTGCTCGATCAGGCTGGTGAGCGCGGCGGCGGGGTCGGGCTGGCTCATCAGCGACTCGCCGATGAGGAAGGCGTGGTAGCCGGCGGAGCGCATCTGAGATATGTCGGCGGCGGTTCGGATGCCGCTCTCGGCGACGTGTATTGCGGTGCGCGGCAGCCACTGGGCCAGTTCGAGCTGTGTGCGCGGCTGGACCTGCATGGTATGCAGGTTGCGGCTGTTGACGCCGATGACGGTGAAGCCGAGGGCGGCGGCGCGGTTCAACTCCGCGCGGTCATGCACCTCGCAGAGGACGTCGAGCGCCATGCGGCGCGCTTCGTCGCGCAGAGTTTCCAGTTTGGCGTCGGTGAGCGCCGCGACGATCAGCAGGATGGCGTCGGCCGAGGCGGCGCGGGCTTCGAGAACCTGGAAGGGGTCGAGGATGAAGTCCTTGCGCAGGCAGGGAATCGAGGTTGCGGCGGACGCGAGGGAGAGATTGGCGAGCGAACCCTGGAAGAATTTTTCGTCCGTGAGGATGGAGAGCGCGGCCGCACCGGAAGCCTGGAGCGAGCGGGCCAGGGCAGCCGGATCGAAGTCCGGGCGGATGAGGCCACGCGAGGGCGAAGCTTTTTTCAACTCGGCGATGATGGCTGGGCCGGATGCTGCGGCCCTGCGCAGGGCGGCCTCGAAGCCGCGTGGCGTGTGCGCGGCGGCCCTCCGCTCAAGAAGCGCGAGATCGGCCAGGGCGCGCCGTTCCGTTACTTCGAGCTGAGTATGCGCGAGAATCTGCTCAAGCTGCGTGGGCATTTTGTGTGTGTTAGAGCATTTTCGGTAATGGTGTAGTCCGTCGTGGTGCGAGCAACAGCAGATTCCTCCGCTACGCTGCGGAATGACAAACAAAATTGGTCTATAGCAATTCCGAAAATGCTCTAGAAAAAATCTGGTGCCGAAGGGGGGACTCGAACCCCCACACCCTTGCGAGTACATGGACCTGAACCATGCGCGTCTGCCAATTCCGCCACTACGGCACTGCCTGTATGTCTCGAACCCTGAGGCCGGACACGGCAGTCGTGAGTACTCAGTCTTTCAAACGCGGAGTCTGCTGTCAATTGTGCGTGGCTTCGCTTACACTGAAACGACTTCAGACAACACCATCTGCCGAGAGGAATTTCGCCGGATTATGACCGAACCAATGCAGACAACGCCCCAGAGCGGCCCTCCGGAGATTCCCGAAGAGCTTGCGCTGGAGATTCGCAAACTGGCGCACGACCTATCGAACGCGCTGGAGATCATCGTGCAGACCAACTACCTGCTGGGCACGGTGGGCCTGAAGGAGCCGGCCAGCGAATGGCTGCACATGATGGACAATGGCGTGAGCAAGGCGCTGGAGATCAACCTGGAGCTGCGCAGCTACATCAAGGAGCACGCTCCGCGGTAGGGGTATCGCGGTTATCGCCGGGCGGCTTTGGCAACTTGCTTAGCGGCGGATTTTTTTACGGCTGGCTTGCCTGCGCTGCGCGGACCGGCGGATTTTTTTACGATTGGCTTGGCCAGTTTGGCTGATTTGGTTGAGGCAGGCTTTGCGGCTTTGCCTGCCGCTGCCGAGGTGGGCAGTGGGACGCTCCAGATGGTCAGCCTGGCCTGGTGGGAGGCGAGCAGCTTCTCGATCTGCTGCAGCAGGATTTGAGTGTGCATGGGCTTGACCAGCATCTTGTCCGCGCCCAGGGTCTGCCAGTCTTCGTCGGCGATGGGAAACGCAGTGAGCAGGGCGATGGCCGGGTGATAGCTGGCCGATTGGGCAGCGGAGATGACCTGGGCACCGGCGTCGTCGCTCTCCATGCGCATGTCGGTGATGACCATGTTGTACTGGTGGGCGCGCAGCTTGCTCCTGCCCTCGCGGCCCGAGGCAGCGGTGTCCACATCGAAACCGCTGATCTCGAGGACAGCTTTGAGGGTGAGCAGAACGGCCACTTCGTCGTCTACAAGCAGAATCCTGCGCTTCATTGGGTCACCTCATTTTGGGGGACGCGCAAGCTAACGGCAGTGCGCGAAAGCA